>JBEGLG010000176.1:0-3599 GCA_041183645.1 Actinomycetota bacterium
TGCTGCACCTGCATGGAGATCTCCGGCGTGAAGCGGTGCTTGCTGCCGTCGAGATGAGACTTGAAGGTCACTCCGTCGTCATCGACCTTGGCGAGGCGGTCCTTCCCCTTGGCGATGACGTCATCGGACTGCATGCCCGTGGTGTCCATCGCGAGCACCTTCTTGAACCCCACGCCCAGGCTCATCACCTGGAAACCACCGCTGTCGGTGATCGTCGGGCCGTTCCAGTTCATGAAGGCCGAGACTCCACCGGCCTGGTCGACGATCTCCGGGCCGGGCTGCAGATAGAGGTGATACGCATTCGCGAGAATCGCCTGCGCGCCGAGCTCACGCATGGTCTCCGGCAGCACCGCCTTGACGGTCGCCTTTGTCCCCACCGGGGTGAACGCAGGAGTCCGGATTACTCCATGCGGTGTCGTGATGGTGCCGGCCCGGCCGAGCGAAGGGCCGTCAGCGGACTCCAGTCGGGCATCGATCCGGAAGGAGAAGTCATCGCGGGGCACGCCGTCATCTAACCAAACGGTCAGAACCTCATTGGTCGACGACGCCTTGCACCAGTGAATCGAAGGTATCTGCCGGCACCGCACCGATGATGCGCACCGCGAGCTTGCCCTCGCGATCGAGAATCAGCGTGTTCGGCACGGCCTGCGGCGGCACTCCCGGCAGCGAGGCCAGCACTGCGCCCTTCGTGTCGGCGATGCTCGGGTACTGAACTCCGTATTTCGTGACGAATTCGTTCGCGGCAGCGGTCTCGTCAGTGACATCGATACCAACGAAGGCCACGTCATCAGCACTGAACGTCTTCAACGCCTTCACGAGGGTCGGAGTCTCCTCCTTGCAGGGGCCGCACCATGACGCCCAGGAATTCAGCACGACGACCTTGCCGGCGAGCTCCGGAATCGAGACTGTCGACCCATCGAGGGTGGTGCCGGTGATGGCGGGCATGTCGACATGCTCACCCGCAGGAAGGACCGTGACCCCCACCTGATCGGAGCCATGCAAGGCCGCCGGATCCCTCCCGCAGCCGGCGAGCAGGAGGAGTGCGCAGGCCGAGAGCGCGAGGAGTCTGCGGTGCGCTCTCATCACTTCGCCTGTTCGGCCAGCTCGCGGGCGATCTCCGCGTCGGTGCTCGCGGACTTCCGCTCCTCGCTCGTGAACCACTCGGCGGCGGCCAGCATCATCCAGCCGGAGTCGACCACCATGACGAGAGCCCACATCAGGGCTCCGGCCAGGCGTTGGTCGTCGAGCACGCTCGGGCCGAATGGCCGCGCGACATCGAATGCCGGGTACAGCGGCACGGTGGCGAAGTAGATGACCGCTCCGACGAGCGCCTCGGGGAACATCATCGTGCCGAGAGAGAGCAGTCGGACGGCATGCGTGGGGCGCTTCGGCTGCAGATTCGAGCCGATCAGCGGGAAGTAGAAGAGGAAGGCAGCCACGAGGTACAGCGGCTGCTCGCCGAAGTAGTCGAGATCGTGATTGCGCAGGGCCGCGTCGTAGAAGGGGGTGAAATGCGTGAGGAGAAGTGCGCCGGCAAACAACGCCCAGGTCACCCAGGGGTTCGTCAGGATGCGCACGGCCCGGCTGCGCAGGATCGGCAGGATCCAGCGGCGCCGCGTGGCGGGGCCGGCGGCCCGGAAGGCCAGGGTGACCGGATTACCGAGCACGAGGAGCGGGGCCACGACCATCATCACGAGCAGGTGCTGGGTCATGTGGGCCCAGAAGAAGGTGTGCGACCAGGCGGCGATGGGGCCGAGGTAGGTCAGCGCCAGGATTCCGAGGCCGATGTAGGTACACGAGGACACGAGGCGTGACCAGGACCCGCTTCTGCGGACCCGCCTGACCGCCCAGGCGTACCAGCCCGCCGCCAGCAACAGGTTGACCAGAAGGAAGAGATCGAAGGTGCCCGACCCCAGGAATTCACCCATCGGTCCGCACCCCCTCTCCGACTCGTCAACTGTTGTGTCGCGCCCGTACGGGCAAGTGGCTTCTCACAACCCCTCTAGAACGATAGTCTGCGCCCGTCACCCATCCCGGGGGGCGAGGCTCGACTCCATTCACCTTTGGGGGAATTGCGTGAAACGCGCACTGTTCACCATTCTTACCGTCCTGATCGGCGTGGTTGCCGTCGGTGGCTCGGTTCTCTGGTTCCACGCGATCCAGTCCGAGCCCGCCACGCTTACCGCCACGCTCACCGGCGAGACCGTGCAGACGCCCAAGGGCGCCCTTCCCCACGCCACGCTCGACCTGTCGGTCTACCCCCAGCCAGGCTCCATTGCCGGGCCCCCCGAGGGCGTGCCGATCCTGAACCAGAAGGGTGGCTGGCCTTTCTGGTGGCCGTCCACCTCGATCCAGCTGCCGGCACACACCTTGGTGACCATGACCGTGAAGCAGTACGACAGCTCCACGACCGTCTGGAACCCCTACTGGGCCGATGTGCACGGCACTGTCGATGGCACTGCGACCTACAACGGTGAGACCAAGACCGGCATCAAGCCGGCAGATGTCGCCCACACCTTCACCATCCATCAGTTTCCCGAGAGCACTCAGGAGTCCTTCTTCGTGAGCGTCCCGATGCTGGCAACCGCCAACAATGCCAAGAACGAGGCGAATGGCTACCCCAAGCCGAATGAGATCACCTTCTCCTTCATCACCCCGGGCCCTGGCGAATACATCTGGAATTGCGAGGATCCCTGCGGGCAGGGCTATCAGGACTTCGGCGGCGTGATGAGCGAGCGCGGCTGGATGTCCGGAACGGTGACGGTGGTCTGACATGTCGACAATCACTCCCCCTGAGACCGATCAGCCTGAGGAGCCCACGGCTCGTCCGCTGCCCACGCATCGCCTGAAGGAATACTTCTCGCGCTCCTACGTCCGCCGCATCCTGATCATGGCCGTGATCATCATGGCCATAGTCATCGCCGGCGCCTGGGTCGTCGTCGGCTTCATGAACATGTCAGGTGCCCCGGCATCCGACATCATGGACGAGCTCGAGACGACTGTGCTGATCTTCACGATCTGCTCGGCGCCGTTGATGGCGATCACCCTGTCGACCATCTTCTACAGCCTCATCGGCTGGAAGCACTCGAGCGGCGACGAGCCGCCCATGCAGGACTCCCCGGCCATTCGCACGAACGCTGTCGCGGTCATCGCCTGGATCACGGCCACCAGCCTGCTGGCCGGCTTCCTCGTGGTGTGGGGCCTGATCGAGCTCGCTTCCATCACCAACGACGCCTACGGGTCCACATCGGCTAACCAGCAGCCCAACGCGACCAAGCAGATCGACATCAACGTCACCGGTCAGCAGTGGGTCTGGTCATTCGAGTACCCCGACCAGCAGGGCATCACCAGCGACGCTCTCGTCGTGCCGGTGAACACTCCCCTGTACTTCAACGTGACCTCGGTCGACGTCGTGCACGACTTCTGGATCGTCGAACTTGGCGTGAAGATCGACGCCAACCCCGGCGCCATCACCAATACCGGCGTCACCCCGACCAAGCTCGGCACGTACAACATTCGCTGCGCCGAGCTGTGCGGCCTGCACCACGCGTACATGGAGACCAAGATCCAGGTGGTGACCCAAGCCGAGTTCGATGCCT
>JBEGLG010000177.1:0-2936 GCA_041183645.1 Actinomycetota bacterium
GTCATCCACGCTCCCAGAAACTCGGGCCGATGGGCTCGGCGAAGTCAGACATTGCTACGAGATAGCCTTCCGCATCCACGCCAATCGGCAACTGCGGCATGCGACGCGCGGCCGGGCCGAACACGACATTGCCGGAGTCGGCGAGGTCGAAGGTCGACTGGTGGCACGGGCACAGCAGGTGATGCGTGCGCTGCTCGTACAGGGCGATCGGGCAGCCCACGTGCGTGCAGATCTTCGAGAAGGCCAGGATGCCCTGGTAATCCCAGCCATCGCCCTGCTGCGAGCGGATGTCGCTGGGGTCCATGCGGATCACGATGATGGCTGCCTTGCCACGGGCGTTGAGGTTGCCCTCGACCTCCTCGACCTCGAGAAGATCGGCCGGAACTGCGGAGATCAGGCCGCCGACGGGGAGGTCTTCGGCCTTGACCGGGGTGTACGTGCCGTCGACGACGATGCGCTCACCCTTCTTCCACAGGGTCTTCGACAGGATCGCATCGGGGCTGGGGCTACCGGCCGGGGTCGACCACAGATCGCGCAGCATGATGACCAGCGGGATCGGGAAGAGCGCGAGGGCGCCGATCAGGGTGCGACGGATGATCTTGTACTGGGCGAAACCGGACTCGGTCTTGCCGCGCTGGTAGTTCGCCTCGGCTTCCTCGGTGGCTGCCTCGGGGGACGCCATCTCATGACGCTGGGCCACGACCTCGGTATCGGGCATAAGCTTCTTAGCCCACTGAATGGCGCCGGCGCCGATGAGGAAGACCGCCAGGCCCAGGCACAGGCCGAGGGCGAAGTTGGACGCGCCGACCTCGCCGAAGAGCGGGATGTAGACGATGGTCGACTTGTCGATGCCGATGTACGCCACGACGAAGGCGATCACGAGCAGGATCGACAGCACGAACATCGTGGCGACCTGGCGCTCGGCGCGACGGGCAGCCTTGGGATCGGTATCGGTCAGGCGGGGCTTGTGCTCGATATCGGCCACGGGGGAGTAGCCCAGCTTGGCCGGGAGGTTCTCGTGCGAGCCGCTGTCATGCGAGTTCGGTGCGCTGTGGTCGCTCATCGTGCCTTGATTCCGATCCAGATGGCCACCCCGATGAGAGCGGCGAAGACGGCGGTCCAGAGGAAGACGGTCTCAGGCACCGGGCCCAGTCGACCGAGGGCGAGCCCTCCGGGGTCGGGCAGGGTCTGCAGGGTGTCGATGTACTTGATGATCGCCTGCTTGTCCTTGGTGGGGATCGTGGCGTCGCTGAAGACCGGCATGCTCTGCGGGCCGGTGATCATGGCCTCGTAGATCTCCTTGGGCTCCACGTTCATCAGGCTGGGGGCGTACTTGCCCTGGGTCAGGGCGCCGCCCTGGCCGGCTGCCTGGTGGCACTGCGAGCAGTTGGTGCGGAAGAGCACGCCGCCCTGAGCTGCATCGGCAGACTCGAAGTTGACGTCTTCCTCCGTCGGAACGGCGGGGCCGGGAGCAAGCGAGGCGACGTATGCGGCCATCGCGGCAATCTGCTCATCGGTGTACTGCGCGGGATCGCGCGGTGCGGCCTGTGCGCCCGGCATTGCCATCGGCATGCGACCGCTGCTGACCTGGAAGTCGACGGAGGCAGCGCCCACGCCGACGAGGGTCGGGCCCTGGGTCGTGCCCTGCGCCTGCATGCCATGGCAGGAGGAGCAACCCTCGAGATAGAGGCGCTTGCCCTGCTCGACCTGGGTCTCGCTGCTTGCGACAGCTGCCGCCTCGGCGGGGCGGGCATTCGCGATGACCGCGTAGCCGGCGCCGATGCCGATGAGCGCGATCAGCAGCATGGCAACGGCAGCCAGGGGGCTGCGCCGTCTTGCGGCCAGGAACTTCACCGTGGTCGTACCTTCCATTATTTCTTTCATTTGCAACGCTTTGTCGCGATGCGCCGAGGGTGGTGCAGGTGCTACTTGAGGACGTAGATCATGAAGAACAGTGCGATCCAGACGACGTCGACGAAGTGCCAGTAGTACGACACGACGATCGCGCGAGTGGCCTCATCGTGCGTGAACCGCTTCGAGACGTAGGTGGTCGCGAGCACGAACAGGAATGCGATGAGGCCGCCGGTGACGTGCAGGCCGTGGAAGCCGGTGGTCAGGTAGAAGGCCGAGCCGTAGGCATTCGACGAGAGCGTGAGGCCCTCGCGCACGAGCGAGGTGTACTCGGTGATCTGACCGCCGATGAAGAACGCGCCCATGAGGAAGGTGATCGTGAACCAGCGGCGCAGCATCTTGACGTCGCCGCGCTCTGCCGCGAAGACGCCGAGCTGGCAGGTAACTGACGAGAGCACGAGGACAGTGGTGTTGACGCTCGCGAACGGGATGTTGAGCAGCTTGGTCTCCTCGGACCAGAGCTCGGGGTTCACCGCCCGGAGGGTGAAGTACATCGCGAACAGGGCCGCGAAGAACATGAGCTCGCTCGACAGCCACACGATCGTGCCGATGGAGACCATGTTGGGTCGGTTTGCCGGTGCGTGCGCGTACGCCGCAGGTACTGAGGTTGCTGTCGCCACGGGGGGAGTCTGGCAGATCACCGCTGCGGTTGCCTCCTGACCCCCCGTGAAATGGCCAGGAGAAAATGTCGCCTTTGTCACCCCGGGCCACCGGGGCTGTCGTCACGAGGTGGCCCCTCACGGATAGAGTTCGGCCCGTGAGCCAAGATTCCGCAGCCGCCCGTCCGCTCAAGGTGCTCGTCTACAGCGATGACCGCACCGTGCGCCAGCAGGTCTACCTGGCCCTGGGCCCGCGCCCGAGCGCTGACCTCCCGGTCATTCAGTACACCGAGTGCGCCACCGAGCCGGCCGTGATCTCCGCGGTCGACAAGGGCGGCTTCGACCTCCTGATCCTCGACGGCGAGGCAGCCCCGGCCGGTGGCCTGGGCATCGCGCGCCAGCTCAAGGACGAGATCTACCAGTGCC
>JBEGLG010000178.1:0-2764 GCA_041183645.1 Actinomycetota bacterium
GAAGGTCGTGAGGAACCGGAGCATCTCCAGGGTCGGGCGGAGCATCGGGAGTTCGTCGCGCGCATGACGTTCGAGTGCCTCCGACGGGCGGATCCACTCGGCGTGATCGGCCTCCCCTGACGCCACCTGGGCCGTCTCGCCCTCGGGAATGCGAGCCAGGAAGAAGCGCACATCGAAGCGGCGACTCTCGTGCTCAGGGGTTACCCAGTGATCGGCAAGCACGACATCGCGCGGGTCAGTGAAAGTCACGCCGGCTTCCTCGCGCGTCTCGCGAATCGCGCAGGCCAGGAGCGCGCGGAACTCGCGTTCCGTGGCACTCGCCCGCGAGGCGTGAGTGGCGACAAGGTCGTCGTCGAGGGTGCTGAAGTCGATCGACTCGAAATCAGCGTCGTCGAGCGCGCCACCGGGATAGACCGACATCCCCGGCGCGAATCTCATCGAGAGCGGACGGCGCATGAGGAAGGTCTCGAGCCCGCGCTCACCGTCACGAATGAGAACGAGAGTTGCCGCCGGGCGCGGCTCAGGGGGTACCCACTGCTGGGATCCGGATGCGAGCAGGAGTGCACGCTCGCGCACGACTGACATGGCTAGTCGGCGACCTCGACGATGACCTCGACCTCGACCGGCGCATTCCGCGGGAGCACGGCGACTCCGACAGCGGATCGGGCGTGACGGCCCGCATCGCCGAACGCCTCGAGCAGCAGATTGCTGGCTCCGTTCATTACGGCCGGCTGACCCGAGAAATCAGGATGACTCGCGACGAAGCCGACGACTTTCACGACGCGCACGACCTTGTCGAGGTCACCCACGACAGACTTGATGGCCGCGATGGCATTCAGCGCGCATCGCGCTGCGAGCTCGGTCGCTGCATCCGGATCGACATCCGTGCCGACCTTGCCCGTCGCGATGAGTTCGCCGTCGACGACAGGAAGCTGACCGGAGGTATAGACATAGCGACCCGAGAGCACAGCGGGAACGTAGGCAGCCAACGGTGTTGTCGCCTCGGGCAGTGTGTGACCCGCGGCAGCGAGTCGCGCTTCAACGGCAGACATGACTAGCCCAGCGGTCGCTTCATGTAGGCGATGAGATTCTCGGAATTCGGCCCCGGAACAACCTGGACGAGCTCCCAGCCGTCGAGACCCCAGTTGTCGAGGATCTGCTTGGTTGCATGCACGAGCAGCGGCACTGTGGCGTATTCCCATTTCGTCATGGAATGACAGTAGTAGGTGAATGCGGGGTTGCGCATAGGCTGGTTCCGTGAGCGATGCGCAGCTATGGCCGGGAGTCGACCTGCACGTCGTCTCCGGAAAGGGCGGCACAGGCAAGACCACCGTCGCCGCTGCCCTCGCCCTGGCACTTGCACAGGGCGGCAAGCGCACCCTGCTGATGGAGGTCGAGGGCCGCCAGGGCATTGCACCGCTCTTCGACACCGCGCCGCTGCCCTACGAGGAGCGAATGATCGCGGTTGCGCCCGAGGGCGGCGAGGTCTGGGCCCTGGCCGTTGACCCCCAGGAGGCACTTCTCGACTACCTCGAGCAGTTCTACAATCTCCGACGAGCAGGTGCCGCACTCAAGAAGATGGGTGCGGTCGACTTCGCCACCACGATCGCCCCGGGCCTTCGCGATGTGCTCCTCACCGGGAAGGCCGTCGAGGTCGTCAGGCGCAAGCCGGATGACAAGCGGAATCACTACGACGCCGTGGTCATCGACGCACCGCCGACCGGACGCATCACCAAGTTCCTGAACGTGAACTCGGAGATGTCCGGGCTCGCGAAAGTCGGACCGATTCGCAATCACGCCGATCTCGTCATGAGCGTCATCGCCTCTCCGCGCACGGCCGTGCATCTGGTAACTCTTCTCGAGGAGATGCCCGTGCAGGAGACCGTCGACGGCATTGCCGAACTGGCCTCCGAGGGACTTCCGACCGGAGGCGTCTTCGTCAACATGACTCGGCCCTCGGTACTGAGCGATGCGCAACGCGCAGCGGCGATCGACGGAACGTTGCCCCTTGCGCAGATCGAGTCAGATCTCGTGGCGGCGGGCGTTCCCTCCACTCCCTTGGCTGCCGAACTGGCCGTCGAGGCGCGCGACTATGCGCTGCGCATCGCCCTGGAGGAACGCGAGCTCGAGCGCATCGACGAGCTGAGCCTGCCGCACCTCACCCTTCCCCTTTTGCCTGAAGGCGTGGATCTTGGCGGTCTGTATCGACTTGCCGGCTGCCTGCGCGCCGAGGGGGTGCGATGACCTCCTTCGAGAACGCGCCAACTCTCGACATCGATGCACTGATCGCCGATCCTGAGATCAAGATCCTGGTGTGCACGGGAGCCGGCGGCGTGGGCAAGACCACGACGGCTGCCGCACTGGCACTGCGAGCTGCGGAGCACGGCCGCAAGGTGTGCGTCCTGACCATCGATCCGGCAAGACGACTCGCACAGGCGCTTGGGCTGACAAGTCTCGACAACACCCCTCGTGAAGTTGTCGGGGTGCATTCACCCGACGGCACGGGCTCGCTCCACGCGATGATGCTCGACATGAAGCGCACGTTCGACGAGGTGGTCGAGACGCATGCCGAGCCGGAGCGCGCCAAGCAGATCCTGGAAAATCCCTTCTACCAGGCACTTTCCTCGTCATTCGCCGGCACGCAGGAGTACATGGCGATGGAGAAGCTGGGCCAGCTCAGCGCCCGTGCCGACCTCGAGGGCACCTGGGATCTCATCATTGTCGACACGCCGCCGTCGAGGAGCGCACTCGATTTCCTGGATGC
>JBEGLG010000179.1:0-3346 GCA_041183645.1 Actinomycetota bacterium
GCCCAGGACTGGCAACGTGATCTCGAGGACTCCCTGGCCGAGCTACGCGCCATGGGAATGACCGCGAACCTCAGCCTTGATCTGCATGGGCTGCTGCCCTCGGAGGTGTACGCGGCCTGCATCACCGCAGTGCGCGAGGCGTGCACCAATATTCGGCGTCACTCGGGCGCCTCACGGGTCAGCCTGGTGATCGCGACCGTTCGAGGTGGCTCGCGTCATCGCGCCTCCTCGGCGACCATTCGGGTCGTCGACGACGGACGCGGCTTCGATGTCGAGGCGACGCAGGCACGGTTCGGCCTGCCGAAGGCAATTTGCGGTCCGCTTGCCGATCTCGGCGGAAGCGTTCAGGTCATCTCGGCACCGGGTGCCGGAGTGCGCGTCGAGATGGAATGGAAGGCACCGGCGGCCGACTCGCGTGATGATGTCCTGCGCGATCTCGGCACGAGCGCGCGAGTGTTCGCCGCACCCGTGCTCATCGCGTTCACGGTGTTCGGGCTGATCTCCTTGCTCATGACCGACACCGAACTGACGTCGCCCGGCTATGGCTGGCTCGGCCTGCTCGTCTACGCGCTCATCGCTGCCGCGATCATCTGGTCGACGCGTGTCTCCGGCATCCCCGGCTGGCTGGTCGTCGTCGTGTGCCTCGCAGCTCCACTGGTCTATCGCCTGCAGGATCAAAGCGTGTACCCGGCAGGGCAGGGCGACTGGACCGACTGGAGCTCCGAGTGCATCGCGGCCATGTTCCTGGTCGTGGCGGCTGCGGGCCGACCCTGGTGGGCCTGGCTTGCCGCCCTGGCCAGCTGGCTCGTGATCCAGGGCGGATTCCCGTTCGAGCTCATCCATCCCGGTGCTGCAGTGATCTATGCGGGCGCGCTGTACGCGCGAAGCGTTCGGCACAACGCGCGACGCTATGAGCGCATCAACGATCAGCGGCTTGATGAGCTGGCGAATGCGCAGGTGGCCGAGCGCGAGGTCGCCCTGCTGAGCCGACGCTACGCACTGCTCGAGGAATCCGGAGCCCAGGAGCTCTTCACCTCGATCGTCGACGGCAGCAGTGACCTCGACGATGCCGGAGTTCGAGCGCGGGCTGATCGCGAGGAGCAGTACATCCGAGCGGTGATGCGCATCGGTGCGATCGACGACCCGGTGCGCGAGGTGGCGGCCGAGATCCTGCAGTGGGGCCGTGCGCAGCAGATCGCTGTCGATATCGACCTGCCCGTCGATGCCATGCCGGTGGCTGATGTCACCGACCTGCGCAGCATCCTGAGCCAGGCCTACCCGCTCGCGCGTGGCGCGACCAGCGCGAGACTCAGTGCCCGCACCGAGGACTCCGCTCTCGTCGTGCGCCTGGTCATCGCCGGTTGCTACGAGTGCGAAGTCCTCCCTCAGCAAGTCGACTCTGCGGCTATGGTCTGCCTGGGGGAAGGAGACCTCATGGTGGAGGCTCGTTATGTCCGGTAGCACCGGGCCGAGCATCGCGGTCATCGACGACCATGAGCTCGTGCGCGAGGGTCTCGCGTCGCTCATCGTCGGCGGCGAGAGTCCCATCGGCCATCTGGTCTATTGCGGCGAAAGTCCCACGCAGGCCGCGGCAGCATCGCCTCAGGTGGCCCTGCTCGATGTCGACCTTGGCCCGGGCTCGGCCCGACTGGCCGACTCCGTCGGCGAGCTCATGGCCGCAGGCGCGAGCGTGCTGCTCATCAGCGCCTTCGAGGATTCGGTGGCGGTGCGGTCGGCCATGACCGCGGGAGCCCTGGGCTTCGTGCCCAAGCGCGCCTCGGTCGAGGTACTGCGCGAGGCACTCGAGACCGTGGCGGCGGGGGAGTTCTACCTCTCGGTCGATCTCGCCGCGATCCTGGCCTCGGCCGCTGAGTCACCGGAGCTCAGCCCACGCGAGCTCGACGTACTGCGCCTGTATGCCTCCGGCCTGAAGTTGGCCGCAGTCGCGAACCAGCTCGGCATCTCCCCGCACACGGCCAAGGAATACCTGGATCGGGTGCGGGCGAAGTACGCCCTGGTGGGCCGCACGGCACGCACGCGCACCGAGCTCTATGTCGAGGCGAATCGCGACGGCCTGCTCGGCACCGGTCGCTAGGAGAGAGGTCTAGTCCCCCCCGATGGGGACACTCGCGGGTCGCCGCGGAACCCCGCTTTTCGAGACCATAGGGGTCCGGCGGGCACGGGGGAGCCGCCGGCACACGAGCACAGGTTCAGGAACTCCATCGCAGCAGTGCGATGGAGTTTCGTGCGTTCGGGGCTACTCCGCGGGGCTGAGGTCGGTGACGAGTCGAACCTCGCGCACCACGAGGGGCGAGTCGTCGCTCCAGCCCACCTGAATATCGCGGAAGGCACTGTCAGGTCCCCAGCCGGCAGCCTGCAGGAAGGCACGGCGGGCCTCGTCGGCGAGCGGGCACCAGGTCACCCAGGTCGAGATTCCGGCCGCGCGGGCGTAGTCAGCCGCAGCGGCCATCAGCCGCGACCCGTGACCGCGCCGGGTCAGGGCCGGATCGATCTCGAGCGCCAGCAGCTCGCCGGTGACGGCATCGGCGTCGGGATCGGAGCAGGGGCCGAGGGCGGCGTAGCCGACAACCTCGCCGGGCACGCCGTCGACGGCGACAAGGAGCTGATGTCCGGGGGTCGGGGGATTGAGAATGGCGCCGGCCCAGACCAAGGAGAGATCGTCGGCATCGAGGGCGTCGAGTGCTGACTGCGGCAGCACGCCGGCCGCGCGCCACGCGGCCACCTGGACGCGGGCGATGTCGTCGACATCGGGAGTTCGGGCAAGACGGGCTCCGGCGGATGTCATGGGGGCAGTCTGCCGCAGAGCGAGGGAGTGCGCCGCAGGGAAGCCTGTCTCGTCCGTGCCGTTGTGCCGACGGGGGTTCGCCCGTCGAGCCTCGATAGGGTTCACGGGTGAGCGATGCACCGGGCCAGACCGAGATCACCTTCCGCAGCGATGTCACCGTCGAGCTCGTGCGCGCGAGCGCGAGCGACGCCGATGTCGTCTTCGCCGCCCGCGTCTCGACCGCCGGCGAGCAGTCGCTCGACGACATCAATGCCGATCCGGCCGCGGCCGGCGGGCTCATCAACTACTTGATGCGCGAGCGTCACGGCAGCCCGTTCGAGCACAACTCGATGACCTTCTTCGTGCAGGCGCCGATCTTCGTCTGGCGCGAGCACATGCGTCACCGCATCGCGAGCTACAACGAGGAGTCCGGTCGCTATCGTCAGCTCGAGCCGGTGTTCTACGTGCCCAGCCGAGAGCGTGCGCTCATTCAGGTCGGCAAGACCGGTGCGTACGAGTTCCTTCCCGGCACTGATGAGCAGTACGACCTCATCGACGACC
>JBEGLG010000180.1:0-5838 GCA_041183645.1 Actinomycetota bacterium
TCGCGCATGTAGTCGAGCAGCATCGGCGTGGTCTCGAGCTCGCGGATCTCGTGCAGGCTGAAGAAGCCCGCATCGGTCGCATCGTCGCCCGGGCGCACCGGCAGACGGTCGCTCGTATGCATGAGGTACTCGCGGATGTGAAAGGTTCCGCCACCCGGTGCAGGGCGAAGTGCCGGGCCGAGTTCACGCTCGATCGTCACGTGGAGGCCGGTTTCCTCCATCACCTCGCGGATGATGGCGTCCTCGGCTGTCTCGTCAGGCTCGACCCGGCCGCCCGGGAATGCCCACGTGCCCTTGGACGGCTCATTCGCTCGACGCACGAGGCACAGTCGACCCTCGGTATCGAAAATGACAGCGCCGACACAGGGGATCATCTCCCCTGCATCGGCGCCGGTCGAGTCAGTCATCACGAACGAGTCTTATATTCCTCGAGCAGGCGACGCGCGATGATCATGCGCTGGATGTCGGCCGTGCCCTCGCCGATGAGAAGCATGGGTGCCTCGCGGTACAGGCGCTCGATCTCGTACTCCTTCGAGTAGCCGTAGCCACCATGGATGCGGAAGGAGTCCTCGACGACTTCCTTGCAGTACTCGCTGGCGAGGTACTTGGCCATGCCGGCTTCCATGTCGTTGCGCTCGCCTGAGTCCTTCTTGCGCGCTGCCATCACCATCATCTGATGCGAGGCCTCGACCTTGACCGCCATGTCGGCGAGACGGAAGGCGACTGCCTGGTGCTCATGAATCGGCTTGCCGAAGGTGACGCGCTGCTGCGCGTACTCGACACCGAGCTCGAAGGCGCGAATCGCGATGCCGCATGCACGTGCTGCGACGTTCACGCGGCCGACCTCGACACCGTCCATCATCTGGTAGAAGCCACGGCCGGGATTGCCGCCGAGAAGGTCGTCGTTGCTGAGCTGCAGGTTGTCCATGACGAGCTCGGTGGTGTCGACGCCCTTGTAGCCCATCTTCTCGATCTTGCCCGGAATGGTCAGGCCCGGACGCACCTCGCCGAAGCCGGGGGTCTTCTCGATCAGGAAGGTCGACATCTTCTTGTAGACCGAGGCGCCCTCGGGTGCATCGCCATCGGTACGCACGAGTACCGCGACGAGAGTCGAGGAGCCACCGTTGGTCAGCCACATCTTCTGGCCGTTGAGCTTCCAGCCCTCGCCATCACGCACGGCCTTGCTGGTGATCGCCGAGACGTCAGAACCGCAGCCGGGCTCCGACATTGAGAACGCGCCGCGCACCTCGCCGGTCGACATGCGAGGCAGGTAGTTCTGCTTCTGCTCCTCGGTGCCATGCTGCATGAGCATGTAGGCCACGATGAAGTGCGTGTTGATCACGCCACTGACGGGCATCCAGCCGCGGGCGATCTCCTCGACGACGAGTGCATACGTCAGCAGTGACTCGCCGAGACCGCCGTACTCCTCCGGGATCATCAGGCCGAAGACGCCCAGCTCCTTGAGGCCTTCGACGATCTTGGTGGGGTACTCGTCAGCGTGCTCGAGTTCCTGGGCGACAGGGATGATCTCGTTGTCGACGAAATCGCGGACGGCAGCGAGGATTTCCTCCTGCACATCGGTAAGTCCCTCGGTTTGCGCGAGACGCGGCATGGTGACTTCCTCTTCTGCGTAGGTCGGTTCGGCTACAGCGACGTTCGGGGGTTATGCCTCGGGCGGGGTGAAGCTCGTGGTGCGTGCCATGCCTGCGGCGCGGCCCTTCGCGGAGACGACGAGTGCCATCTTGCGGCTGGCCTCATCAATCATCTCGTCTCCGAGCATTACCGCACCTCGAGCACCGCCGGCGGCCGAGGTGTAGTAGTCGTAGGCGTCGAGAATGAGCTCGGCGTGGTCGTAGTCGGCCTGGTTAGGCGAGAACACCTCGTTGGCGGCAGCGACCTGGTCGGGGTGAAGCACCCACTTGCCGTCGAAGCCGAGTGCGGCGGAGCGACCGGCAACGCGCTTGTAGCCCTCGAGATCCTTGATCGCCAGGTACGGGCCATCGATGGCCTGCTTGTCGTGCGCGCGTGCGGCCATCAGGATGCGCATCAGGATGTAGTGGTACGCGTCGCCGACGTCGTAGCCCGGGGGCTGCTCACCCACGACGAGTGACTTCATGTTGATGGAGGCCATGAAGTCGGCCGGGCCGAAGATGATGGTCTCGACGCGCGGGCTCGCCGTGGCGATCGCGTCGACATTGATCAGGCCGAGGGCGTTCTCGATCTGCGCCTCGATGCCGATGCGACCGACCTCGAAGCCATTCGACTTCTCGAGCTGAGTGAGCAGCAGGTCAAGCGCGACAATCTGCTCGGCCGTCTGCACCTTGGGCAGCATGATGCAGTCGAGGTTCTGGCCGGCACCCTCGACAACCTCGATGACATCGGCGTAGGTCCACTTGGTGGTCCAGTCGTTGACGCGCACCGAGCGCACCTTGCCCTCGTAGCCGCCCTCATTCAGCGCCGCGACGATGTTCTTGCGGGCATCGGGCTTGGCCAGCGGAGCGACGGCGTCCTCGATATCCATGAAGACCTGGTCAGCCGCGAGGCCCTTGGCCTTCTCGAGCATCTTCGGGCTGGAACCCGGAACGGCCAGGTTCGAACGGCGTGAGCGCAGCATGAGGTCCTCCTCGAAAACTTGTGGACACAAGAATATCGGGAGTCCTAAAAATTCGTCCAGGGACGAACTCCCGAAGTGATGGAGCCCACTCTGCCCGATTTCCTCGGGCGGCGGGCCGCCTCGTGGGTGATCTGGACCACCAGGGGCCTGCCGATCCCCTACTCCGCCGCCGAGCCCGTCCGGCTCCGAAAAGCGAGTGACGGATGAGGCTCAAGGGACGGTAGCCTTCCTCCGTGACGACCAGTGCCGCAACGAGGATCTTCCTCGCCCGCCTCTCGGGGATAGGTGTCTTCGATCCCAATGGCGACCAGGTCGGCAAGGTCCGCGATGGGGTCATGGTGCTGCGCACCGGCCTGAATCCCCCGCGCCTGACCGGCCTCGTGGTCGAGGTGCAGCCGCGCCGCCGGATCTTCGTCCCGATGACCAAGGTCACCGCCATCGATGCCGGCACCGTCATCGTGACAGGAACGGTGAACCTGCGTCGATTCGAGCAGCGCCCGAACGAGACCCTCGTGGCCGCCGAGCTCCTGGATCGCACTGTCGACCTCATCGCGTCCGGCGAGCAGGTGACGGTTCTCGACATGGGAGTCGAGCAGAGCCGCACCCGCGACTGGTTCGTCACGCAGCTCTTCGTGCGCCGGGGCGGTGCGGGCTTCCGCCGCAAGCACGAGAAGTTCGTCGTCGACTGGGAGGACATCCGCGGCCTCTCGCTGCCGTCGATCGATCAGCCGGCCGAGCAGCTGCTCTCCACGCTCGAGGCCATGGTTCCTGCCGACCTCGCGAATGCACTGCATGATCTTCCGGACAAGCGACGCATCGAGGTGGCGCGCGAACTCGACGACGAGCGTCTCGCCGATGTTCTCGAGGAGATGCCTGAGGAGGATCGCGTCGAGATCCTGCAGGCGCTAGAGGCAGAGCGCGCCGCTGACGTGCTCGAGGAGATGGCACCCGACGATGCGGCCGACCTGATCTCCGAGCTGCCGCCCGAGCAAGCCGCTGACCTGCTCGAGCGCATGGAGCCCGAGGAGGCCGATGACATTCGTCGCCTGCTCACCTACGACGACTTCTCGGCCGGCGGCATGATGACAACCGAGCCGATCGTGCTTCCGCCTGATGCCACCGTCGCTGACGCATTGGCACAGATTCGCAATGCCGATCTCTCA
Organism: Actinomycetota bacterium; assembly: GCA_041183645.1. Classification (GTDB taxonomy): domain Bacteria; phylum Actinomycetota; class Actinomycetes; order S36-B12; family S36-B12; genus CAIKZY01. The sequence goes on from JBEGLG010000180.1 coordinate 3,778, forward strand.
CCTGCCCTCGCCTCGCAGGTGTACGTCACGCGTGCGCCGACAGAGACTCCGACCGGCAAGTTCCTGGGAACCTGCCACTTCCAGCGACTGCTGCGCGAGCCTCCCGGCACTCTTGTCTCGGCGGTGATCGACACGAATCTCGAGCCGATCACGGCTGATGCCCCACTCGCTGAGGTGACTCGCTACTTCGCGGCCTACAACCTGGTCGCAGTTCCCGTGATCGACGACAACGACCGACTTCTCGGCACCGTGACCGTCGATGACGTCATCGATCACATGCTGCCTGACAACTGGCGTGAGCAGGACTCCGATGGCTAGCCCGCGGAAGGGGAAGGCACCCCGCCTCGACATGCCCATGGAGCGCGGCCGATCGCTGCGTCCTTCCTATGACCCCGAGACCTTCGGCCGAGTGTCGGAGAAGGTCGCGCGCTACATCGGCTCCTGGGCATTCATCGCCTGGATGAGCGCATTCGTGATCGGGTGGATCGGCTGGAACACGCTGGCCCCCGAGCAGTGGCGGCCGGATCCGTTCCCCTTCATCTTCCTCACCTTGCTCCTGTCGCTGCAGGCCTCGTATGCCGCACCGCTGATCCTGCTTGCGCAGAACCGGCAGGCCGACCGCGATCGCGTGCAGTACCAGGAGGATCGCGCGCGTACCGAACGCCTGCTCGCTGACAGTGATTACCTTGCGCGCGAGATCGCAGGCCTGCGTCTCGCGCTCAATGACGTGGCCACGCGTGACTACGTGCGCGGCGAGCTGCGCGATCTCCTCGATGATCTTGCCGATCGCATCAAGGAGGGCAAGTCCGAACCCGAGGAGCCCACCTCCTCGAGCACTCCGACTGCCTGACACCTACCATCGTGGGCATGCCCACCCCTGATCTCTCCGCCATCGAGGCTGCCCTCGCCACTGTCAAGGATCCCGAGATCCATCGGCCCATCACCGAGATCGGCATGTTCAAGGGAGTCGAGATCACGGGCGGCACGGTCACCGTGGGCGTCTTCCTCACGATCTCCGGGTGCCCGATGCGCGAGACCATCACTGAGCGCGTTGTAGCAGCGGTCAGCACCGTTCCCCACGTGACCGAGGTGAAGGTCGAGCTCGATGTCATGAGCGAGGAGCAGCGCGCCGAGCTGAAGAAGCTGCTCAGCGGCGGTGCCGACGATCGCGAGATCCCGTTCTCGCAGCCCGGCTCGCTGACGCGCGTCTACGCCATTGCCTCCGGCAAGGGCGGTGTCGGAAAGTCGTCGCTGACCGCGAACCTCGCAGCCGCGATGGCCGACATGGGGCTGTCGGTGGGCCTCGTCGATGCCGACATCTACGGCCACTCGATCCCGCGCATGCTCGCCGCGAATACCCCACCGACCCAGGTCGAGGGCATGATCATGCCGCCGACCGGCTACGGAGTGCGTGTCATCTCGATGGCACCGTTCAAGCCGGGCGGTGTCACGCAGCCCGTGGCCTTCCGCGGACCGATGCTGCATCGCTATCTCGAGTCGTTCCTCAAGGACGTCTACTGGGGCGACCTCGACATCCTCCTGCTCGATCTCCCGCCGGGCACCGGCGACATCGCGCTCTCGACGGCGAGCCTCCTCCCTGGTGCCGAGCTCGTGCTCGTCACGACCCCGCAGGCCGCAGCAGCCGATGTCGCCGTGCGCGCCGGCAGTCTCGCCGCGCAGACACATCAGAAGGTCGCCGGCGTCATCGAGAACATGAGCTCCTTCCCGTGCCCCAAGTGCGGTGAGCCGATGGATCTCTTCGGCATCGGCGGCGGATCACTCGTGGCCGAGCAGCTGACCGAGATTCTCGGCACGACCGTGCCCCTGCTCGGCAAGATCCCCTTCGACGTCAAGCTGCGCGAGGGCGGCGACGACGGATACCCGCTCGTGCTCAGCGAGCCGGAAGCCCATGCGTCGCAGGCGATTCGCGCCATCGCCGAGCAGCTCGGCAAGCGCCCGCGCGGGCTCGCGGGCATGTCACTAGGTATCAGCCCGACGCGCAAGTAGCGACTCAGCACAGTGAAGGGCTCGGACACTTGGTGTCCGAGCCCTTCACTGTTG
>JBEGLG010000181.1:0-7922 GCA_041183645.1 Actinomycetota bacterium
CCACACTGGGCACATGGCCACTCCTGGAGTCACCCTCGGCGACATGATGTCGGCGCCGGTGCTCACCATTGAGGTCGGCGAATCCCTCTGGGATGCATGGCAGATGCTCTTCGTCTCCGGCCTGCGGCACATCGCGGTCATCGATGCCAATGGGGTCTTCGTGGGCATTCTCAGTGACCGGATGATCCTGGCCAATGCGCCGCTGACCTCCGAGTCGCTCAGTTCGCGCACCGTCGGCGAGCTCCTGAGCACGATGCCGTCGGTGTGCCTGACTCCGAGTGCCTCGCCGGTCGAGGCTGCGCGACTCATGGCCGAGCGCTCACTCGAGGCCATTGCCGTGCTCGATGCCCGGAGCAAGCTCGTCGGGATCGTGACGGAGTCCGATCTCGTGCGCTGGCTTCTCGCCGCCTGATCGCCTGGGCATCTACGCCTGCCCGTAGGCTTCCCGCATGGCCAGTGCTGACCGACTCGTATGGATCGACTGCGAGATGACCGGACTCGATCCGAAGTTCGACGAGATCGTCGAGATCGCCTGCATCGTCACTGATGCCGAGCTCAATGAGCTCGACGAGGGCATCACGCTCGTGGTCAAGCCGGGCGAGGAGTCATTCGCCGGCATGGACGACTTCGTCGTCAACATGCACACGGTCTCCGGGCTCATCGAGGAAATCCCGCTCGGTATCCCGCTGGCTGATGCAGAGCAGCAGGTGCTGGCCTACGTGAAGACTCACGTGCCCGAGGCCCGCAAGGCCCCGCTTGCCGGCTCGAGTGTCTACGTCGATCGCGGATTCCTCGCGAACTACATGCCCGAGCTCGACGGGCACCTCCACTACCGCCTCGTTGACGTCTCGAGCGTCAAGGAGCTCACGCGTCGCTGGTACCCGAGGGTGTACTTCGCCTCCCCCGAGAAGACCGGCAACCACCGCGCCCTCGGCGATATTCGCGACTCCATCAGCGAACTGCGCTACTACCGTGATGCCGTGTTCGTGCCCCAGCCCGGCCCTGATACCGAGGCCGCTCGCGCACTCGGTGCCGAGCACGCTTCCTGAGGCCCGGAAATCCCACCGAGCGCCCTCCTGTAGTCTTCGGGGGCTCCATGGTGACCGTAGTTCAGCGGTAGAGCGTCGCGTTGTGGTCGCGAATGTCGCGGGTTCGAATCCCGTCGGTCACCCCAGCTCCTCGGCCCCCGTGCTCATGTACGGGGGCCGAGTCATTGCTGCAAACCCCTTGCAGGTGAGATCCACCCCTCTGGACCTCCTCGAAAACGCCTATAGAGTCGCTCCATGCGTATCGCGAATGACATCACTGAGCTGATCGGCAACACCCCGCTCGTCCGCGTCCGGAAGATCACCGACGGCGCCGACGCCCAGGTTCTGGCCAAGCTGGAGTTCTTCAACCCCGCGCACAGCGTCAAGGATCGCATCGGCGTGGCCATGATCGATGCGGCCCAGGAGGCCGGCCTCATCGGCCCCGACACCATCGTGGTCGAGCCCACCAGTGGCAACACCGGCATCGCCCTGGCCATGGTCTGCGCAGCGCGCGGCATCAAGATCGTGCTCACCATGCCCGAGACCATGAGCATCGAGCGTCGGATGCTGCTACGCGGCTACGGTGCCGAGCTCATCCTCACGCCTGGCCCCGAAGGCATGGGCGGCGCGATCGCCAAGGCCACCGAGCTCGCCGCCAGTGACCCCAAGTACTTCATGCCGCAGCAGTTCAACAACCCGGCAAACCCCGCCATCCACCGCAAGACCACGGCGCAGGAGATCTGGAACGACACTGACGGCACGATCGACATCCTGATCTCCGGCGTGGGCACCGGCGGCACCATCACCGGTGTCGGCCAGGCGCTCAAGGAGCTCAAGCCCTCGATTCAGGTCATCGCCGTCGAGCCCGACGCCTCCCCCGTTCTCTCCGGTGGCACCAAGGGCCCGCACCCGATCCAGGGCATCGGCGCCGGCTTCGTCCCGTCGATCCTCGACACCGAGGTCTACGACGAAGTGATCCGAGTCGTGGCCGACGATGCCATGGCGACTGCTCGTCGTGCGGCGACCGAGGAGGGCCTGCTCGTGGGCATCTCCTCCGGCGCAGCGCTCTGGGCCGCCCGCGAAGTCGCGAAGCGCCCCGAGAACGCCGGCAAGACCATCGTCGTCATCATCCCGAGCTTCGGCGAGCGCTACCTCTCGACCGCGCTGTTCGCCGGTCTTGGCGACTAGTACCTGACATACGGAGTCACTCATGGGTCGCATCGGCGATGAGCTTGCCTCGATCGTCGAGCGCGATCCCGCAGCGCGCAACCGACTCGAGGTAGCACTGCTGTACCCGGGCATCCACGCCGTGTGGGGGCACCGACTGAGCAGCTGGCTGTGGCGGCACCGCATGAAGTTCCTGGGCCGAGCGGTCTCGCAGTTCACGCGCTTCCTCACCCAGATCGAGATCCATCCCGGTGCCACGCTCGGCGCGCGCCTGTTCATCGATCACGGATCCGGCGTCGTCATCGGCGAGACCACGGTCATCGGCGACGACGTCACGATCTATCACGGTGCCACGCTCGGCGGTAACACCCTCGATCCGGGCAAGCGTCATCCCACGATCGGTGACCGCATCGTGGTGGGCAGCGGGGCCAAGGTGCTCGGCGATATCCATGTCGGCTCCGACAGCCGCATCGGCGCCAACGCCGTGCTGCTGCGCACTGTCGCGGAGCATTCCGTGGTCGTCGGCGTTCCGGGTCAGGTCATTGCCGATTCACGCGGTCGTATCCGGCCGACGGGCGAGGACGCTGATCTCCCGGATCCCGTGGGCACCAGCGTGAAGTCACTGCTGCGCCGCGTCGAGGAACTCGAGATGCAGGTGACAGGTCACCTCACGACCTCGAACGCCTATGTCAGCGCCGACGGCGTGTGGCAGACCGAGGACGACTTCTCGATCTAGGAGGTCTACTTGCGGATATCGCGCGAGTAGCAGTCAGCCTCGATCTCGACCAGCATCGCCGGATCGACAAAGGCCACGCCCGACAGGATCGTGAGTGCCGGACGAATCTCGCCGAAGATCTCGCCGTGCGCGCGTGCGACATCATCCATCGCCTCGGCGTTCGAGACATAGCAGCGGGTGCGCACGACATCAGCCAAGGTGACGCCGACCTGAGCGATGGCCTTCTCGATGACACCGAGTGCGGTCAGGGTCTGGTGGTAGGCATCGCCGGGATGCTGCACGACACCATCGATCGTGGCGGTCGTGCCCGACACGTGCACGTAATCACCGGCCACCACTGCTCGGGAGTAGCCGATCTTGCTCTCCCACGGACTGCCACTCGAAATCAGCTTGTCTGCACCCATGCGGAAAACCTATCGAATGCCTTCCGGCCTAGAGCCCGCGCTCCTCCGCAATCGAATTCCCGCCATCCACCACGATCGACTGGCCGGTGATGTACGAGGCTCCCGGCGAGGCCAGCCAGGCAACGGCCGAGGCAACCTCCTCCGGCCGAGCCGGGCGACCCAGGGGCACCGTGAAGCCCTGCTCATATTCCGACCCCGTGAGCGCCTCCGTATGAATCCAGCCCGGCGCCACCGCATTGCACGTGATTCCGTGCAGGGCCTCGTCGAGGGCGAGTCCCTTCATGAGCCCGTTCATGCCACCCTTGGCGGCGGCATAGCCGACGAGATTGCGCATGGCCATATGCGGGCCGGTGATGCTCGAGATCATGATGATGCGGCCACTGCCCGAGGCACGCAGGTACGGCAGCGCCGCCTTCGTCGCCAGGAATGCCGTGTCGAGGTTTCGGCTGATCGCGCCCTGCCAGCCGGTGAAACTGATCTCGCCCACTCCACCCATCTCGGCATCGGCAGGATTGTCGTGACTGGTCATGCCGGCGTTGTTCACGAGCACGTCGATGCCACCGAGTTCGTCAGCAAGGAGGTCGATGATCTCGGCTGTTGCCCCGGGGTCGGTGAGATCGCAGCGGGCCGCGATCGCGTCGAAGCCAAGTGCATTGAGCTCATTGGCGCGGTCGATCACTCGCTCGCCGAGACCGAGGAGCGCCACGGAGGCGCCGAGCTCGGCCAGTACGCGGGCGGTGACGAATCCAATTCCTCGTGCGCTGCCGGCACCCGTGATTACTGCCCGACGACCGCTGAAATCCCACATGCCAGACTCTCTCCGTGAGCTCCACTTCCGAGAGCGAGGCCATTGCCCTCGCTCACGCCCAGGCTATGGCACGGGAGGACGACGGGTACTTCGATCCGCGAACAGGACTCTTCGTGATGACAGAGGCATATCACCTGCATCGCGGCGCATGCTGCGGCAACCGGTGCCGCCACTGCCCCTTCGACTACGAGGCCTGCGACTAGCTCACGCGACTCACGTGACCTGAAGGCAGCGACGTTCGAGTCGGGCATTGCCCAGCCGGGAGCAGACATCACTCGCCGGCCTTTGCCCCTTGTGATGCACCGACCAGTAGGACCCCATTCCGGCCAAGCACGAGTTCATGAGAGTGCGGGCATCGGCGCACACTCTCGCGCCGATGGTCGGATCATCCGGGTGGTACTTGATCGTGCGGCTGCCAACGCCCTTGGCGCAGAGCTGTTGACCGAAAGTCGACGGCGCCTTCGCGCACCAGCCCATAGCGCCGGCGAAGTCATCCGGATGCGCGGCAAGCCAGAGAGTGGGCGTGTAGAACCAGCAGGAGCCGGCATACGGCATGCGGATGCTCGCGCACGTACCGCTGGCCGTGTCGAGAGTCTCCGGGCTCGCCCCCTTGCCTGCCGTGTGACCGCCTGCGACATCGGCACTGAACAGCTGCATGAAGACTCCCTCGCCGCAGCGCACGGACAAGATCGTGCTCGGCGCACGGTCGCAGAGCTCCAATGACTTCCCGACATCGAGGCCCGTCGCGAACATGACACCGTGCCCCACGCCATGGAAGCAGGATCCGTCCTGCCTCGGAGCGCAGATGCGCAGCAGGTCACGCGCCGGATTCTTCGACGTCGCGAGTGCATCCTCGATCACGCCGTGCGTGAACCCGCCTCCGCACACGTCATTGCGCACGGTGAGAGCCGCACCGGGCTTCCCCCCGGCAAGTTCCAGCGCCTGGTGACCGAGATCGTGCGCTATCGCGTGGCATACGCCGCCGAGCTCGGCATCGGCGCGCGATCGCACGTCGAGCTCCTCGAGCGCCGCCGCTGATCCTTGCTCACGCTGCACGGCGAGCAACTCATCCCTGACCTGCGTGTAGACGTCGTGCACCTCGGCTAGCGGCGAAGCAGAGGGATCGCCCTGCTGCTCGAGCGAGTGATGCGAGGCGGAGGGGGCTGCCGCAGCCGAGCTCGGTGACGCGGCAGGGTGCTCGTGACCCCGCGAGCCGGTCAGCACGAACGCCACGGCGCCGATGACGAGCACCGCCACGACTGCCGCAGCGATTGCAGTCCGGCGCATGGAGGTCATCGTAGAAGCGGTCGCGTACGGTGAGCGCATGCCCCGCAGGATGTCGCTCGCCCTGGCCGTCTGCCTCATCGTCACCGCGGTCGGCACAGCGATTCCCGCCCAGGCGGCCGGCGGACCGATCGCCCGCGGAAGCTGGGCCATGGCACCGCAGAGCAAGGATGCGAATGGCGACGGCTTCATCGACGGTGACGGCGGGGTGCCTGCCCGGGGTGCGCTCTCGCTCAGCCCCTCGGCATCGATGATCGGTGCCGGCAACCACGTCGCCCAGCCGAATGAGCGTCTCATCAACGGCTCGCTCTCCTGGTATCTCGGCAGCACCTACACGGTGGTACTCGATGCCTGCGCCTCGCGAGGAGACTCGTTCTCCTGGAACATCACCGGCGCGGCGACCGTGCAGACGCCTTCACGGCCGATGAAGAGATGCACGAACACAGTCTCGCTTCCCGAGGGGGTCTACTCCTTCGATCTCGCCGTGAAGTCCGGGCGCTCGACCGTGCATCGCGTGCTGCACGGCAGCGTGCGCAATTACGTCCTGGTCTCGATGGGCGACTCCTACGCCTCCGGCGAGGGGAATCCGCGGAACATCGATGCGTACCTTCGGCAGGCCGGCCTGTTCACCGCCTTCACCCCGTACTGGGACAACAACTCCTGTGACCGCAGCGTTCACAGTGCACCGGCGCGTGCCGCACTTCACCTGGAGAAGTCCTCCCCGCATTTCAGCGTGACTCTCATCGACGTGAGCTGCAGCGGAGCGACCGTCGGAGCAGGAGTCCTCGGGCCGCAGACGCGGGCAGGTCAGTCGGCGAGCCAGGTCGATCAGGCTCGCGCGATCGCCGCGGGTCATCCCATCGACGCCATCACGCTCTCGGTCGGCGGTAACGACATCGGTTTCGGCGCCATCCTCCAGACCTGCGCCCTCCAAACCGATTGCCCGATCAAGCCCTCCTCGACTCCCCCGCTCAAGGGTTACCCCACCACCCAGGCAGGAGCCCAGGCCAATCTCGCCACGCTCCCCGGGAAGTACGCAGCCGTGAACGCCGCGCTGACCGCACTCGCGCCCGGCGCGTCTGTATTTCCGACCATGTACCCCGACATCACGCGCGATGCCGATGGCCAGCCCTGCAGCTACCTGACCATGAGCCAGTCAGACTTCGCCTGGGCACGCGCCACCTTGCTCGTGCCGGATCCGCAGTCGCCGTACTCCTACGCCACCACGGCCGGCACCACCGTGGCCATGCCCCTACCGGCCGGCACCCTGAACAGCCAGATCGCCGCCACCCAGGGCGCCCTGGGATGGGCCGATATCCCCGGCACCTGGGGCGCGAGCGGCAACTCGACTGTCGGCCATGGGGTGTGTGCCGGTGATCAGGCCTGGACCTTCGGCCTGATCAGCCTCGGCCCCCTCGCCGGCGCGGCCTTCCACCCGAATCCGAAGGGACTGCAGGTCATGGGCACGGCCATCGCCGATGCCCTCGGAGCGCGGCTGCACTAGCCGCACGGGAGGGCCGTCGAGCGAGCAGGTGTGCGGTGGTAGTGTTCTCACTTGCACGGCAGGCACCGCTAGCTCAATTGGCAGAGCAGCTGACTCTTAATCAGCGGGTTCACAGTTCAAGTCTGTGGCGGTGTACGTAGACGAACCGCTCCTTCGGGGGCGGTTCAGTCGTATCAGGCCTCGGCAGGGTTGCGCGGCACTAGTACGACGCGCGATAGGCCAGCGCCACCGTGATCGCCAGCACCACGACCCCGCCCACCCGGTACACGGTCGTCATCGACGGTCGAAGGAACCAGCGCACTTCCTCGTCATCGGCCCCCTGCCGCCCGAACCACCACAGGATGCCCAGGATCAGGTCGGGAATCATCAGGACGAAGAACGAGACGCGCGCGTAATCCGAGCTCTCTCCGTACTTCGCGAGGAGGAGCCCGGTGAGAATCAGGTAGATAGCCAGGGTGATGCCCATGTATGGCACGCCCTCGGGCAGCAGCCTCCAGACCCGAGGGGCGTTGGGGAATCTCTGCGAGAAGGGAGTGACCAGCACGGGTATCGCGAAGATCAGGCCGGCGACCCACAGCTGCCAGACATTCCCGATGAACGCCGCCGACACGAAGATAAAGACCGAGATCTTGATGAGGCCGGAAAGCGTGCGCTGAAGCAGGCCGGCCTCATCGATCTCGGCCGGCACGACAGTCGCCATGCGCTCGGGGAACCAGCGTGCACCGATCTCCTCGAGTGCGACCTTGGCGATCAGGCACACGAGCACGACGAGCCCGAGGAACACGGCACTGTCGGCAATCGGGAAGAGCGAGCCGCCGAGCGGCGGAAGCGCGAGCACGATGTTGTAGGTCGTGTAGCCGCCCAGCAGGGGCACGAGCACGAAGTCGGCAAGCCGTTCCCACGCGTACGAGGAGCCTGACTGCGGAACCCTTCGGATGCCGCGGAAGGTGCCCGCGATCATGCCCGGGCCCACCATCAGCAAGGCAATGCC
>JBEGLG010000182.1:0-17445 GCA_041183645.1 Actinomycetota bacterium
GGCGCGTTCATCGACATCGCTCACTCGGATGACCGGCGTGATGCCCGCGTCAGTGAGAAGTCTCTTGCGCGCAGGTGAGGCGGACGCGAGGACCAGGGTGGGCATGCCTAACGCGGCATGCTCGAGGCGCGCCACGAGCCGAAGCCCGCCCCGAGGGAGGGCCGGGTCTGGCGACCCTTGCTGGCCCACAGGCTCAGTCGCTTCGGCTCCGTCGGCTTGCTCGCTCCGGCGCGTGCAGAGACGAGGGCAATGACGATCGCGAGCTCCTCAGGCGTGGGATCGCCCGAGACGACGCGAAGCAGCGGCTGCGATGACTCGTTCTCTGCCATGTGAGTCTCCCGCCTACAGCGGGATGTTCCCGTGCTTCTTAGGCGGACGCGACTCGCGCTTATTGCGCAGCGCGCGCAGTGCGCGCGTGACCATGGCGCGGGTCTCGTGCGGCAGGATGACGCGATCGACATAGCCACGCTCGGCTGCCATGTACGGATTCGCCAGGGTGTCCTGGTACTCGTCGAGCAGGCGCACGCGCTCGGCATCGGGATCCGAGGATGCCGCGAGCTCCTTGCGGTACAGGATGTTGACGGCGCCCTGGCCGCCCATGACGGCGATCTCCGCGGTGGGCCAGGCGAGATTGATGTCAGCGCCGAGGTGCTTGGAGCCCATGACGTCGTAGGCGCCGCCGTAGGCCTTGCGGGTGATCACGGTGACCAGGGGAACGGTGGCCTCGGCGTAGGCGTAGATGAGCTTCGCGCCGCGGCGGATGATGCCGTTCCATTCCTGGTCGGTGCCGGGCAGGAAGCCGGGAACGTCGACCAGGGTGAGTACCGGGATGTTGAAGGCATCGCAGGTGCGCACGAAACGCGCTGCCTTCTCGGAGGCATCGATGTCGAGGGTGCCGGCGAACTGCATGGGCTGGTTGGCCACGATGCCGACCGAGCGGCCCTCGATTCGACCGAAGCCGCAGATGATGTTCGGGGCGAAGAGCGGCTGCGTCTCGAGAAACTCATCGTCGTCGAGCAGGTGCTCGATGATGCGATGCATGTCGTACGGCTGGTTCGGGGAATCGGGAACCAGGGTGTCGAGCTCGAGATCCTCGTCGTTGACCTCGAGATCGGACTCGACGTCGAAGACCGGCGGCTCCTCGAGGTTGTTGCTGGGCAGGTAGGACAGGAGCGCGCGAAGGTACTCGAACGCATCTTCCTCGTCGGTCGCCATGTAGTGCGCGACACCGTTCTTCGAGTTGTGCGTGCGGGCGCCGCCGAGTTCCTCGAACTCGACGTCTTCGCCGGTGACGCTCTTGATGACCTCAGGGCCGGTGATGAACATGTGCGAGGTCTTGTCGACCATCACGATGAAGTCGGTGATGGCGGGGGAGTACACCGCGCCGCCCGCGCACGGGCCGAGGATGAGCGAGATCTGCGGGATCACGCCGGAGGCCTGCACATTGCGGCGGAAGATCTCGCCGTACTGGGCGAGCGACACCACGCCTTCCTGGATGCGCGCACCGCCCGAGTCGTTCAGGCCGATGACCGGGCAGCCGGTCTTCATTGCGAAGTCCATGACCTTGACGATCTTCTCGCCGAAGACCTCGCCGAGGGAGCCGCCGAAGACGGTGAAGTCCTGGGCGAACACCGCGACCGGGCGACCATCGACGGTGCCGTAGCCGGTGATGACGCCGTCGCCGAACGGACGGTTCTTCTCCAGGCCGAAGTTGTGCGAGCGATGACGAGCAAGACCGTCGAGCTGCTGGAAGGAGTCAGGGTCGAGCAAGGCGTCGATGCGCTCCATGGCCGTGAGCTTGCCCTTGGCATGCTGCTTGTCGACCGAATCGGCGCGACGATTCTGGGCCTCGGCACGACGTGCCTTCAGAACCTCTGCCTTGCCCTTGGTCGAACGCTTGTCGATTGCCGGGCTGTTGTCTTGTGCTGCCGCAGTCATGGGGCCTCCTCGCCTGGGCTACCTTAACGACGTGGAGACCCCTTCTTCTCGGATACGGCTTGCCGCAGAACGGATTGAGGCACTCATCACACTCGCGGATGTGGCCTGGCCCACTCCGCTGATTCTCGACGAGGTCGACTCGACCAACCGGCTGCTGGCCGAGCAGTCCGATTCACCCGAGGGCACCTCGATCGTCGCGGAGATCCAGACCGCCGGCCGCGGTCGCCTGGGGCGGCAGTGGGAGAGCCCCTGGGGCTCCGGTGTCTGGATGTCGGTTCTCGTGCATCCCGCCGATCGACCTCGTACGGAGTGGGCGGCACTGCCCCTGATCGCCGCCCTCGCGGTGCGCGATGCGCTTATCTCGGCGTGCGATCTGCGATGCGGGCTGAAGTGGCCCAATGACCTCGTGGTCGGCGAGGCCGAGGTGCGCAAGCTGGGCGGGATCCTGGTCGAGGTGGTCGGTTCCGACGCGGTCGTGATCGGGATGGGTACCAATATGAGCCTGAGTCAGGCGGAGCTCCCGACTCCGTCGGCGACCTCCGTACTCCTCGAGGGTGGCCTCGCCGATCGTGAGGCCTTCATCGCCGGCCTACTTGCAGCCCTCGCATCGCGACTGAGCCAGTGGCGCGCCGAGGGTTTCCCGCGCGCGGATTACCTCGCCGCCTGCGTGACCGTCGGACGTCAGGTCACCGTCGAGCTTCCCGACGGCTCACGCCTGGAGGGAGTCGCGTCGGGCATCACCGACGACGGCCGATTGATCGTGACGCGCGGAGAAGAGTCGGTGATCATCGCCGCGGGCGACGTCATCCATGCGACGATCTGACCATGGCCTATCCCACGAAGCTGCTGTCGCCCGACGAGACCATCAAGTTCCAGACCAAGCCGCACTGGCGCGCTCTCCTCGCGCCCGCGATCGTGCTGATCTTCACGGTCTTCGGATTCGCCCTGCTGTTCACCTGGGCGGTGAGCCAGAGTGACTGGCTGAACTGGCTGCGCTGGCCGATCCTGGTCGGGGCGGCCATCATCCTGATCCTCTGGGCCATCAAGCCGTTCCTGCGCTGGCTGACCACTGACTACGTGTTCACCGATCGTCGAGTGATCACTCGCATGGGCATCATCTCCAAGCGCGGACGCGATGTTCCGCTCTCGAAGATCAACAACGTGTCGTTCGTCGTGCCGGCACTGGGTCGTCTGCTCAATTACGGCGAGCTGCAGATCCAGTCGGCGGGCGAGAATGAGGGCCTGACCATCCGCGATGTGCCCAATGTCGAGGAGATCCAGCGCGACGTCTACCAGTTCATCGAGGCTGATGATGCCCGCCGTCGCAGTGGCGGCCCCTCGCTCTCGACCGACGGAACCTGATCCCTCGCACTGCCGATAGGTTTATCGGGTGAGCGAGAGGCCTGATTCCGCCCCCCGCGTCGGCATGGTCGGCGGCGGACAGCTCGCGCGCATGTCGGCAGCTCCGGCCGCAGCACTCGGTATCGGCTTTCGAGTGCTCGCTGCATCGGAGACTGAATCCGCGGCGCAGGTCGTCCACGACGTCTTCCTCGGATCCCACGATTCGATCGATGACCTGAAGTCATTCGCGCGCGGCCTCGACGTCGTGACCTTCGATCATGAGCACGTGCCTCCGGCATTCCTCGAGCAGCTCGAGGCCATGGGGGTCGCGGTGCGACCGGGGCCGTCCGCGCTCTTTCATGCCCAGGACAAGCTGCACATGCGCCGGGCGCTGAGCGATGCCGGCATCCCCTGCCCCGCGTGGGCCGAGGTGCACGACTCGCGCGACCTCGCTGACTTCGCCGAGATCGTCGGCTGGCCGATGGTGCTCAAGACTTCGCGTGGCGGCTACGACGGCAAGGGAGTGTGGGTTGTCGACTCGCTCGCCGAAGCCGAGAGCGTGATCGCACTTCCGCTGCCCGTCGGTGCTGCATGGCTCGCGGAGCAGTGCATCGACTTCGTGCAGGAACTCTCGGCCCAGGTCGCACGCTCACCGCACGGCCAGGCCGTCGCCTATCCGATCGTGCGCACGGTGCAGGCGAACGGCATCTGCGCCGAGGTCATCGCCCCTGCGCCGGGACTTCCGAATGAGCGCGCCGTGCAGGCCCAGCGCATCGCCTTGCAGATCGCTCAGGATCTCCACGTCACGGGCATGCTCGCGGTCGAGCTCTTCGACGATGGCCATGACCTATTCGTGAACGAGCTGGCCATGCGCCCGCATAACTCGGGGCACTGGAGCATCGAGGGCGCGGTGACCAGCCAGTTCGAGAACCATCTGCGCGCAGTGCTCGACCTTCCGCTGGGCAGCCCGGCCTTGAAGGCCCCACATGCCGTGATGGTGAACATCCTCGGCGGAGATGTGGGCGACCTCTTCTCGGCCTACAAGCACGTCATGGCTCGCGATCCCGGGCTCAAGGTTCACCTGTACGGGAAGGCCGTGCGCCCCGGGCGCAAGGTCGGTCACGTCACCGTGCTCGGCAATGACCTGGATGAGCTGCTCGCCAGGGGCCGTCACGCGGCTGACTACTTCTCGGGCAGAATTGACGAGTAGCGACCCGACAGGAGATCCCATGAGCAGCAATGCAGGTGCCGCAGGCGCGCCCCTGGTCGGCATCGTCATGGGCAGCGACTCCGACTGGCCCGTCATGCAGTCGGCGGCAGCAGCCCTCGAGGAATTCGGCATTGCCTTCGAGGTAGGCGTGGTGTCCGCCCACCGCATGCCGCAGGAGATGGTCGACTACGGACACTCGGCTGTCGCGCGCGGTCTCAAGGTGATCATCGCCGGCGCCGGGGGAGCAGCGCACTTGCCGGGCATGCTGGCCGCGCTCACCCCCCTGCCTGTCATCGGTGTCCCCGTTGCCGTCGGAACCCTCGACGGCATGGACTCCCTGCTGTCGATCGTGCAGATGCCCGCAGGCGTGCCGGTCGCCACCGTGGCCATCGGCAATGCCCGTAACGCCGGCCTGCTCGCCGCTCGAATCCTCGGAGTGGCCGACGACGATCTTCGCGATGCGATGGTGACCTTCCAGGCAGATCTCAATGCCGCAGCCAAGGCCAAGGGCCAGAACCTGACGCGCTAGGTCGCTAGTCGATGAAGCCGCCGACTCTGCGCACTTCCGGATCGTCCGAGCACGGAATCCGCGTCAGCTGGTTCGAGCTGTTCTACGACCTCGTCGTCGTCGCGAGCGTCAGTCACGGCAGTCGTCTCTTCGACGAGCATCCGTCGTGGGGAATGGGCAGCTGGCTCGCCGCCAGTCTCGTCCTGCTGATGACCCTGTGGCTGCTCACCGTGGTCAGTCACAATCTCTACCCCGGTGACGACACCCTTCGTCGTTTTCTCGTCCTGGTGCAGATGGTCGCCCTCGTCATCGCCTCGCTCTCGCTCGGTCGCGGCGACGACAACCTCCCCGATGCAGTTGGTTTCACGGCATTGGCCATCGCCTTCGCCTCGATCGCGCTGGTCTATCTCAGATGCAGCCGCCTGCATCCTCCAGCCGCGGGACCTGCGCGCGCTCTCGCACCCTGGCTGCTCCTGGCGGCCGCCATCATGGCGATCGGCGCAGTCATTCCGTCAACCGGGGGAATCCTCGCGAATCCGACTGCCTGGGTCTTCACGGCCGGCGTGCTCTGCGGCCTGCTCCCGCTGCTGTTCCTCGTGCTCAATCGCCGCACCACTGTCGAGCTGATCGATGCCGATCACCTCAGCGAGCGGATGGGCCAGCTCGTGCTGATCGTCCTGGGCGAGTCCTTCGTCAGCCTGGTCTTCAGTCTGAGCGGCATGTCGCGCATCCCGAATCCGTGGTACTTCCTGCTGGATTTCGTCGTTGTCTTCTCCATCTGGACTCTGTACTTCACGGGTGTTCTCCCGGCGGGAGTGCCGACGAGCGTCGGGCGTCTTCGGGCATGGCTGGGGCTGCACGTGATCTTCATCTTCGGGGCGATTGCGGCAGCGGGAGGATTCGCCGCTCTCACGCTCATTCCCTTCGCCGCCGCGGCACCGACGCGTGATTTCTGGACGCCACTGCCCCTGTTCTACGTGATGGTAGGCCTGCTGGGGCTGTCGTTCGTCGTCGATCGACCCCGGCGAGTGCGGACGCTCGGGATGATCGTCACCGGCGTGCTGGCCGTGCTGACGGCACTTGCTCTCTGGGTGATTCCGGCTCAGTCGCGCTGGCTCACGCTGGTTGCTGCCGCACTGGTCATCATCGATGCGGCTGCCGGCGCTGCGTCGGCACGTCAGCAGAAGCCGGCTCGAGATCTCGGACTACGCGCGTGACCACTCGATCGCCGGGCAGCGGTCCATGATCATGGTCAGGCCGGCATCCTCGACTCGCTTCGCTGCGTCGTAGTCGACGACATCGAGCTGGAACCACACGGCCTTCGCGCCCACCGCAATCGCCTGATCAGCAAATTCGCCGACTCGTTCGGAATTCACGAACATGTCGACAACATCAGGAATGCCGACGGCTTCGACAGCTTCGGCGATGGTGGCGTAACCCTGCTCGCCGTGCACGATCTCCGCGCGCGGGTAGATCGGCACGATGCGCTTGCCATGGGACTGGATTACGCCGGCTACTCGATAGGCGACACGCTCGGGGTTATTACCGAGACCGACGATGAACCACAGATGCGAGTCATCAAGAGTCTCGCGAATGAGCTCAGGCTCGTTCATGCGGTCGGTCGTCCGAGTGCGCGATAGGCCCAGCCGGCTGCTCGCCACTGTGCCGGATCGAGGGTGTTACGGGCGTCGATCACGTGCAATGAGGAAGCAGCAGCCGCAGCCTGAGCCGGATCGAGCTCGCGATACTCGCGCCACTCAGTGAGGTGCAGGACGAGCTCCGCGCCGGTGAGAGCGGTCATGAGATCCTGCTCGTACCCGAGCTTGGGATAGATGCGGGCCGCATTCGCGAGCGCCTTCGGATCATGAACGGTGACATCGCCACCCTCATTCTGAATGGTCGCCGCGACAGCGAGCGAGGGTGAGTCGCGCACATCATCGCTATCGGGCTTGAAGGCCGCGCCGAGCACGACGACCTTCTTGCCGTCGAAGGTTCCGCCGACCGCGGCACGGGCAAGATCGACCGTGTGCGCGCGGCGGCGCAGGTTGATCTGGTCGACCTCGCGCAGGAAGGTCAGGGCCTCCTCGGCACCGATCTCGCCGGCGCGTGCCATGAAGGCGCGGATGTCCTTGGGCAGGCAGCCACCGCCGAAGCCGAGGCCCGCGGCCAGGAAGCGATTGCCGATGCGCGGGTCGTAGCCGATGGCCTCGGCCAGCTTGGTGACATCGGCGCCTGCTGCCTCGCAGACCTCGGCCATCGCATTGATGAACGAGATCTTGGTTGCGAGGAATGAATTCGCCGCGACCTTGACGAGCTCGGCCGTCGGGAAGTCGGTGACGAGGAACGGGATGCCCTCGGCCAGGAGGGGTGCGTAGACCTCGCGCAGGATGCGCTCACTGCGCTCGGAGCGCACGCCCACGACGAGTCGATCCGGGTGCAGGGTGTCCTCGACGGCAAAGCCCTCGCGCAGGAACTCGGGATTCCAGGCGACTTCGACGCCCTCGACTGCAGCGAGCTTCGCGGCGATGGCGTCGGCGGTGCCCACGGGAACGGTCGACTTGCCGACCACCAGGTCACCCGCCTTGAGGTGCGGAGTCAGGGCGGCAACCGAACCGAAGACCTGGGTCATGTCGGCGGCATGAGAGCCGGCCTGCTGCGGGGTGCCCACGCAGATGAAGTGGACGTCGGCGAATGCGCCGGCCTCCTCGAAGCTGGTCGTGAAGCTCAGTCGCCCGGCTTCGATATTGCGGGCCAGCACCTCATCGAGTCCGGGCTCGTAGAACGGAACCCGGCCGCTGCGCAGAAGCTCGACCTTCGCGGGGTCGACATCGACTCCGATCACCTCGAAGCCGAGCTCGGCCATGCAGGCGGCGTGCGTGGCGCCGAGGTAGCCGGTGCCGATGACGGAGAGACGTGGGGCCATGCCAGAAGGCTATCGGGGCGCGGGCCGGGAGCCGAGCGTCTACGCTGGGGCCCTAACTGTGGTGTCTGACAAGTTATGAGGAGCATCGTGGGCCTGGCCGCCAATCCGGACTTCACCCTTTTCGCCCTGCCGGAGGAGCATCAGGCCCTCCGCGAGGCGGTGGGCCAGTTTGCCGACGAGAAGGTGGCCCCGTTCGCAGCCGAGATCGATGAGACCGGCATCTTCTCCCGCGAGGTCTACGACTCCCTCGTGGCCGCGGATCTCCACGCCATTCACATTCCCGAGCAGTTCGGTGGCCAGGGCGGCGACGCCCTCGCGGCCTGCCTGGTCATCGAGGAGCTCTCGCGCGTCTGCGCGTCCACCGGCCTGCTTCCCGCGGTCAACAAGCTCGGCACCCTTCCGCTGATGATCGCTGCCGACGACGATCTCCTGCAGCGCTACCTGCCCCAGGTGGCCTCGGGCGAGGCGATGTTCTCGTACGCACTCAGCGAGCGCGAGGCGGGCAGCGATGCCGCATCGATGAAGACCCGCGCCGTGGCCGATGGCGACGCGTGGGTACTCAACGGCCAGAAGAGCTGGATCAGCAATGCCGGTGAGTCGACCTATTACACGGTGATGGCTGTCACCGATCCCTCCGCGGGCCCGCGCGGAATATCGGCCTTCGTCATTCACGCCGACGACGAGGGCTTCTCGCTCGGAACTCCCGAGCGCAAGCTCGGCATTCACGGTTCACCGACTCGCGAGATCCTCTTCGACAATTGCCGCATCCCCGCCAATCGCATCGTGGGCGAGCCGGGCACCGGATTCAAGACAGCGATGAGCACCCTCGACCACACGCGCATCACCATCGGCGCTCAGGCGCTGGGCATCGCGCAGGGCGCACTCAATGTCGCGACGGCCTATGCGAAGGATCGCCAGCAGTTCGGCAAGTCGATCTCGTCATTCCAGGCGATCCAGTTCATGCTTGCCGACATGGCCATGAAGATCGAGGCTGCCCGTCAGCTCGTGTACGCGGCGGCGGCCAAGAGCGAGCGCGGCGATGCCGATCTCACCTTCTTCGGTGCAGCCGCGAAGTGCTTCGCGTCCGACGTGGCCATGGAGGTCACGACCGATGCCGTGCAGGTGCTGGGCGGCGCGGGTTACACCCGGGATTGGCCGGTCGAGCGCTACATGCGCGATGCCAAGATCACCCAGATCTACGAGGGCACGAACCAGGTGCAGCGAATCGTGATAGCCAAGCAGTTGCTCTCCCGCCTGAACTAAGGCGCCGCCGTTACAGTGAACCCGTGACTGCGCACTCGGCGACGCTGCCTTCCTGGCCGGCGGGAGTGCGGGTACGCGACAAGGGCTCCGACTGGCGAATCGACCTCCCGGGAGTCCATTCCCTGCAGCAGTCCACCGGCCTGGCAGCCGGAGCGGCGCGCCTGACTCGGCTCGAGGTGCGACTAGGCACCTGGAAGCCCCCGAAAGAGTGGGTCGGAACCCCGGAGCTCGCCGAGGTCGCCTCAGTGGATCTCAAGCCCAAGGGCGATGGCGTGCGACTGCGGATCGAGTTCTCGCCCGCTGTCGACGCCTCGGTAGCACTCGGCGCCGCAGTCCGGATCCTGCGCCCCAGCCTTCCCCTGAACCATTACGCATGCGTGTCGGTCGGCCACGGTGCCGGGGCGCGTGCCGCCGCGCTGGCCGGCTGCGTCAACGCTGCACCGACTATCGATGCCGACCTGGTCATCGAGAATCCCGACTGGGATGTCGACCCGACCGTGCATCGTCCGTTCGGGCGTAGGTCCGACCTCGTGCCATCTGTCATCGAGTTGCCAGCATTCGGTGCGGAGCTGACTCCGGTCGACGTGGCCGGGCTGCGAGCGATCACCGGCGTTCTCGCTCCGGGTCTCGACGCACGACGACGTCATCAGCTCGAGGCCTGCGGAATTCTCGTGGCCGAGTCGCGCGAGTTACTTCCCGCCGACGATGACCAATTCGGATGGCAGGTGGCATCGCTGGCGGCGCGTCGACATGCGCTGCGCTCGCAGACGCCTGCTGCTCAATTCAATGACTGGCCCTCTGTCTCGGCAGTGCTTCTCACGCATCGCGGTGACTTCCTCGAGCATGCGATGCGGCAGCTGGCAGGAATCAGGTACCCGCGCTTCGAGATCGTTCTCGCACTGCACGGCGATGAAGTATCCGACGAGCAGGTGCAGCGCGCCATCGTCGGCCATCCGCACTCGATTCGCATCACGCGCATCGGCTCCGAGGTCATCTTCGGCACCGCAATGCAGCGGGCCTGCGAGGCCGCCGACGGGCAGCTGGTCACCAAGATCGACGACGATGACTTCTACGGCCCGGAGCATGTGTGGGATCTCGTGCTCGCGCGCATGTACTCAGGTGCGCAGGTCACGGGCAAGGCACTCGACTGGATTCGCGTCGGGTCCGCCGACGTGACCGTGTTCCGCCCGACATACCCCGCTGAGAAGTTCGCCGACTTCGTCGCCGGCGGCACGATGCTCCTGTCACGCGAGGATCTCGCGGAGATCGGCGGCTGGCGTCCGGTGGCGAAGCACATCGACCGAGCACTGCTCGATGCCTTCCTTGCTGACGGCGCACTCGTCTACCGCACCACGGGCCTGGGTTATGTCTACGTGCGCCACGGCATCGGGCACACCGCGCAGGTGGCCGATGAGCACTTCCTGACCAAGAACTCCGCACGCTGGCCCGGATTGATCAGTCACCCGGAATTCGGCACAGCGCATGAGTAATACGCCGCCGGTCACCGTCATCATGCCGATCCTCAATGAGGAGCTGCATCTGGTCGACTCCGTGCAGCGCATCCTGGCGCAGGAGTACTCCGGTGATCTCGATGTCGTGCTCGCGGTGGGCCCGTCGAGGGATCGCACCCGCGAGGTGGCCGAGGAACTCCAGCGAACGAATGATCGAGTCACGGTCGTCGACAACCCGACCGGGCGCACGCCTGCAGGCCTGAACGCGGCGATCGCCGCGGCCACGGGCGAGGTCATCGTGCGCGTCGACGGTCACGCCATGATTCCCTCCGACTATGTGGCCATCGCTGTCGAGACACTCGAGCGCACGGGCGCCGACAATGTCGGCGGCATCATGGCGGCCGAGGGCGTGACCGACTTCGGCATTGCGGTCGCGCGTGCGATGACCTCGAAGTTCGGTGTCGGTGGTGCGTCATTCCACGTGGGCGGCGGCGAGGGGCCGGCACTCACGGTCTATCTGGGCACCTTCCGGCGAAGTGCCCTCGACCGCGTGGGCGGATACGACGAGACCATGGTGCGAGCCCAGGACTGGGAGATGAACCTGCGCATCCGCGAGACCGGCGGGCTGATCTGGTTCACGCCGCGCATGCTCGTGACCTATCGGCCGCGCGCAACAGTCGGGGCTCTCGCTCGGCAGTATCACGATTACGGGCGCTGGCGTCGCGAGGTCGTGCGTCGCCACCCCGACACGCTGTCGCTGCGCTACCTGGCCGCACCGGTTGCTGTCGCGGCGATCGCCATCGGCCTTCTGCTGGTCATTCTCGGTGTCGTGATGGGTCACTCGTGGCTGGTCTTGCTCGGCCTGATCCCGCCGATCGGTTATCTCGCGGCGAACCTGCTGGCGAGCCTGGTCAGCGCGGTGAGCGCTCCGCGACTTCGACTGCGCTCGGCGCTGTGGCTGCCCCTCGTCTACGCGACCATGCACCTGACCTGGGGCGCGGGATTCCTGCGCGGCGGCGCGGGGCGTGAGTCCTGATGGCCTGGTTTCGGCGCGAGAAGCCCCTCCACTGGGCCGTGGTCGTGGCGTCGCCTAGTGGCGAAGCCGGCGATCAATGGGGCGATACCTGGTTCGGGCGCGATCTAGTCGACGCGCTGAATCGTCACGGTCAGCGCGCGAAGCTGGTCTACCGCGGCGGGGCGAGCACCGAGGCACGCGACCGCGACGATGTCGTACTCGTGCTGCGCGGCCTGCGTCGGGTGACTCCGAGACCCTCGAGCACTACGTGGCTCCTCTGGGTGATCTCGCACCCCGAGCTCGTCGACGACGCCGAGATCGCCGAGTACGACTACGTCTTCGCGGCCAGCCCGACCTGGCGGCGCGGTGTCGTGACTCCGTTGCTGCAGGCCACGAACGCGCAGCGCTTCACGCCCGGCGCCGCACCGGCCGACACGGGGGAGCGCTACCTCTTCGTCGGCTCCACTCGAGGCGAGTTTCGCCCGATAGTGCGTGACGCCATTGCTGCCGGAGTCCCACTCGGTGTCTACGGCGTGGGCTGGAGCGAGTACATCGAGGCGCAGTACATCCGCGGAGAGTTCCTGCCGAACGCCGAGGTGCCGGCGGCGTACGCCTCGGCACGTGTGGTGCTCAACGATCACTGGCCCGAGATGGCGTCCGAGGGCTTCCTCTCCAATCGGCTCTTCGATGCCGTGGCGGCGGGCGCTCGGGTGATCAGCGACGAGGCCGCAGGGCTCCACGAGGTGTTCGGAGACTCCGTCAACACCTATTCGACTCCCGAACAGTTGCGTGCACTACTCGAGGCTCCGCTCGACGCGACCTTTGCGTCCGCGACCCGTCGGCTCGAGAATGCCGCGACGATGGCTCGCGAGCACAGTTTCGATGCGCGAGCGCAGCAGCTCATCGCCACCGCGCTCGAGATCCGAGGTGCGCGATGAGCACTCCCGACCTCAGCATTGTCCTGATCTCCTTCAATGACGCCAAGCGACTTCCGCGTGCGCTCCGCTCGCTGAGTCGCCAGACCCTGTCAGCCCTCGAGATCATCGTGGTCGACGATGCCTCGACGGATAACACTGCAGATGTCGTGGCGAAGGCGGCTGCCGCCGATCCACGCATCCGCTATGTGCGTCTCGATCAGAACTCGGGCGGCTGCAGCGCACCGCGTAACCGCGGCATCGCCGAGGCGATCGGTCGGTGGGTCATGTTCTGCGATTCCGACGATGAGTACGAGAGGCACGCCGCCAAGAATCTGCTCCTCGCTGTCGAGGCGGCCGATGCCGACCTCGGATGCGGTGTCGTGGAGCGTGTCGACTCGCGCACCGGCAAGCACGTGCGCTGGCGCGAGGACTCTCACGACTCCGCGGTGCTCGAGACCATCGAGGACAGGCTCGAGCTGATCTACGACACCGTGAGCGTCAACAAGATCTATCGCCGGCAGATGCTTCTCGATCACGGCATTCGCTTCCCCGAGGGAATCCTCTACGAGGATCAGCTCTTCACCATGGAGGCCTTCGTTCGGGCCTCGCGCATCGCGGTGATCCCGCAGACCGTCTACTACTGGAATGTCGATCGGGTCAGCGACGACCTCTCCATCACCCAGCGGCGGCGTGAGGTGCGCAACGTCAGCAGTCGCGTGTCCGTGAACCGCCTGATCGACGCGTTCCTTGCCGAGCAAGGCTCATCGGAGCTTCGCGCCGCGAAGGCGTTGAAGTTCCTCTCGCATGATCTGTACCTGTACCTCGCTGTGATTCTCGACGTCGATGATTCGACGGCCAGGTCGCTCGTCGATGAGCTGCTGCCTTATGTGTCACAGGTGGATCTCAGTGGCGCGGAAAGGTTGCGCCCGCTGCTCAAGGTGGCGGTCTATCACCTGCTGATCGGCGACGTCGAGGGAATTCGTCGCGCGATGCGATTCATCAAGTGGTCGGCGAGTGTCGATGGCACCGTGCAGATGCGCGAAGGGCGTGAGCTGTGGGTCTGCTCGAGTGATCATGCGGTCGATGAGATCGGCGGGCATTCGTCGGACTGGTGGCTCGATGTCACGGTTCAGGGCATCTCTCGCGTGCCGGTCACCCAGCGTCGCTACTGCCATCAACTCGCCGATGTGGCCGAGGGCACCGAGCTGTTGAGCGGAAGTAGTGCCGACTACCTCGACTCCCTCGCGGATGTCGATGCCATCAGCCTGGTGGCAGTTCGCGAGGGGCGCGTGATTGCCCGCGCCGCGGCAGTGCTCGAGCAGGTGGCCCCGCTGCACTGGGAGTGGCGTGCCCTCGAGTCACTGTGCCCGGTCACCGGGATCTCGATTGGCGATCGCGGCACCCTGGCAATCGAGCTGGTCATCGGAGACCTCGTCAACATGTCGATCCTGCGCGCCAGTGATGTGCGCACGGGCACAACCTTGCCCCTGCGCCTGGGACTCGGTCGAGTCGAAGGTCTGCATCTCGAGTCACGTGACTTCGGAGCAGTCGGCTGGCGGGTCATCCGCCGCTCTCCGCTCAGCCTGGCGGGTGCAGGTATCCGCAGGGCGTGGTTCGCGATTCCCGGCACCAGATCACTTGCCTCGGCCTGGCGCCGACTGCGCGTGCGCTCGCTTCCGCGGCTTGCGGCCGCGATCGGCAGTCGACTCCCGGTCACCGACGCGGTGGTGCTTTCGTGCGACCACGGCAGGGGTTACGGCGGGCATCCCCGCGCGATCAGCGAGTACCTCGCTGTTGCGGAGCCCGCTCTGCGGCAGTACTGGATCGACACAGACGGGAATATCCGGCTGCCGCAGGGCGTGCACCGACTCGACACCTCCACGATGCGCGGGGCCTGGATACTGTCGCGCGCGGGCCTGTGGATCGATGACTTCGGCATTGACCCCGCCGTGCGCATGAACTCGCGCACCCGGTACCTGCAGACCTGGCACGGCATTGCACTCAAGCGAGTGGGCAGTGATGCGCCTGACTGGGGACTGACGCCGGCGAAGAAGCGACGTCCGCTCGCGGCCAACCGCACTCGTTGGGATGCGCTGATCTCGCCGTCGGAGTACTTCGCCGGAACCACCGCACGGGCGATCGGGTTCGACGGGGTCCTGGTCGACGACTGCACTCCCTTCGGCGATGCGGTCATCGCGGCATCCCTCCGACCCGATCTGCGCGCCCGTCTGGATCTTCCGTCACGCCGCATGATCGTCATGTACTCGCCCACGCTCTCCGCTCAGCGCACGGGAGAGTCGAAGCTCGACCTGGAGGCATGGTGGCGTGCCTTCGGTGATCGGGCATACCTGCTTATTCGCTCGCATCCCGCGGATCCCTTGAGCGTGCCGGCGCGCTGGAACAATGCGATGCGCGATATCTCCGGTGAGGATGATCTCGCCTCGTTCCTCGCGGCCTCCGATGCGCTCATCACCGACTACAACTCGGTGCTCTTCGATTTCGCCCGGCTTCGTCGGCCAGTGGGATTCCTCGCCCCCGACTACGACGAGTTCACTCGTCGCACCGTGGGCCTGTATCTCGATCTCGAGCGCTCGGCTCCTGGCCCGGTACTGCGTGACAATGCCGCGCTGCACGCGTGGGTCAACGATGTCGTCGAGGGCCGTGACAACACATCGGCTCAGCGTCGCGAGGATTTCGTCTCGATGTTCGCCGGCGAGGCCGATGGCACGGGGTCGGCCCGCGCGATGCAGGCGTTGCGGGGGCTCGGATGAGCGCGCGCATGCTGATCCTGGCCAACAACATCGACGAGGTCGGTGGCGCCCAGCGGGTGGCGCATTCGCTGGCGCAGGGCTTTGCCCAGCGGGGCTTCGATGTCGAACTCGTCGGCATGGTGCCGCATGCGCCGCGCCATGACTTCACCGCGCAGCCGGCCTACCGCTCCCTGACTCTCGCGGATCATCCGCTTCCGTCGGCGAAGGACCCTGCCGGGCGTGCGAGGGCCCGTACCGCCATCCTGCGTCGTCTGCAGTCGAAGCTCGACGAGGGCGAGCCGGGAATCGTGATCTGCACTCAGCTATGGGCGATGGAATTCCTCGAGGAGGTCGACCATCGCGGCTGGCGCATCATCGGCCAGTATCACTCGTCATACGAAGCAGCCGTGGGCGGACGTGATCTCGGCCGCGCACTGAAGTCCTACTCCGACCTTGACTCCTGCGTCCTGCTCACTCGCGAGGATGCGGAAGCGTTCCGCCGAGCGGGGCTCAACAACACGACCTGGATTCCCAATGCGGTCTCCTTCCGGCCCGAGCAACCGGCCGCACTGAACTCTCGGGTGGTGACCTATCTCGGGCGGCTCTCGCCAGAGAAGGGTCCGCAGTTCCTGGTCGAGGCCTGGGGACGCATCTCTGCCCAGCATCCGGACTGGGCGCTGCGCTTCGTGGGCAACGGTCCGGACGAGCCGGCCATCCGGGCAATGGTCGATCGACTTCCCGAGGGCGCGGAGCGCGTCGAGTTCCTGGCCCCCGTCACCGATCCCGAGCGGGTGCTGCTCGCCAGTGACATCGTCGTGCTGCCCTCCCTCGTCGAGGGATTCCCGCTGGTGGTCGCCGAGGCCATGGCCTGCGGAGTTCCGGTCGTAGCGGCGGATTGCTCGGCTGGCGTGCGCGCCCTGGTCGACGATGGAGTGACCGGCCTGATCGCGGCTCGCGGTGATGCGGGGGATCTCGCGCATCAGCTCACCTGGCTGATGGAGTCGGAGGCCCTTCGTCGCGAGTTCGGGGCTGCTGCCCGGGTGCGAGCCGAGAGCCTGTCTCCCGAGGCGATCTTCGCCCGCTGGGAACTGCTCTTCGCAGACGTCCTGCGTTAAGTACGGGAGAAGGGACTTGAACCCTCACGTCCGAAGACACAGGAACCTAAATCCTGCGTGTCTGCCAATTCCACCACTCCCGTGTGATGGCAAAAGTCTACGACAGTGCGCGGACCTGTCTAGATATCAAGGTCGCGCATGAGCTTGGCCACATGCCCGGTGGCCTTGACGTTGTAGAAAGCGTGCTCGATCTTGCCCCGGGCATCGATGATGAAGGTTGAGCGAATGACGCCGGTGACGGTCTTGCCGTACATCATCTTCTCGCCGAAGGCTCCGTAGGAGGCAAGCACCGACTTATCGGGGTCGCTGACAAGGGTGAAAGTGAGGTCATCGCGCTCGCGGAACTTCGCGAGCTTCTCGGGCTTGTCGGGGGAGATGCCGATGATCACCAGGTCATGCTTCGAGAAGGCCTTGAGGTTGTCGCGGAAGTCGCAGGCCTGCTTGGTGCAGCCAGGGGTCATGGCGGCCGGGTACGCATACAGCAGCACGCGCTTTCCCTTGAAGTCCGACAGCTTCACCGTCTTCCCGGTGTCGTCGAGAAGTGCGAAGGCAGGAGCCTTGTCGCCGGGTTCGAGTCTCATCTGGTCACCACCGGGGCTAGTTCGGCTGCATCATGATGCCTGTCGAGTCCGGCGGAGCGACGGAGGCCGCGGCCACCGGTGATCGCGAGCACGATGACGAAGATAGCGGCACCGACCAGCACGATCATCGTGCCGGAGGGAACGCCCGCGTAATAGCTGGCATACATGCCGACGAATCCGCAGAACATGCCGATCGCGGTGCTCCAGGCCAGCATCTTGCCGAAGGAGTCGGTGAGCATGCGACCGATGACCGCCGGAATGACCAGCATCGCGGCGACGAGCGTGACACCGATGACGGTCAGCGTGGCGAGGATCGCCAGCGACAGCACGATCATCAGCATGGCCTCGAGCCGGGCGACCCGCACGCCGGAGACGTCGGCCACATCGGGATCGAACGTCGAGAAGATCAGCGCGCGGTACCGCAGGAAGACGA
>JBEGLG010000183.1:0-4210 GCA_041183645.1 Actinomycetota bacterium
TGGGACGACGGCTCCAGTCGATGACTCGTGAGCAGATGAGCCTGAATGCCGACATGAGCGCCCAGATGTCGGAGCGATTCAACGTGGCCGGCGCACTACTCGTGAAGCTGTTCGGCCGCCCGGCCGAGGAGGCTGCGTCGTTCTCGGGTCGAGCAGCCCGAGTACGCGACATCGGGGTGAGCATGGCGATGGCCAATCGCTGGTTCTTCACCGCGCTGACTCTCGTGGCCTCGTTGGCCACCGCCATCGCCTACGGCCTGGGTGGCAATCTGGTGATCACGGGCGCCCTGTCGTTGGGCACTCTGCTTGCCCTGATCGGACTGCTCGCGCAGCTCTATGGCCCGCTGACGGCGCTCTCCAACGTGCGTGTTGACGTGATGACAGCGCTCGTATCCTTCGAGCGCGTCTTCGAGATTCTCGACCTCCCGCCCATGGTGCGCGACGCTCCCGACGCCGTGCCGGTGGCAGCCGGCCCCGTATCGCTGAGTTTCCACGATGTCGTCTTCCGCTACCCCCAGGCTTCCGAAGTCTCGCTCGCCTCACTGGAGTCCGTGGCACGCGAGGACTCGGGCATGGCAGGTGTCGACGTCCTGAAGGGGGTCTCCTTCGATGTCGCGGCAGGAACGATGACTGCACTCGTCGGCCCCTCCGGCGCCGGCAAGACCACGATCAGCGCACTCGCCACTCGCCTGTACGACGTCACCGAAGGCGCGGTCCTCATTGGCGATCAGGACCTTCGCTCTGTCACGCTGCAATCACTCCACGAGGCGATCGGAGTGGTCACCCAGGACGCCCACATGTTCCACGACACGATCCGCGCGAATCTGCTGTATGCGCGGCCCGAGGCGAGCGAGGCCGATCTCCTGGACGCTTGCGCGGCAGCCCAGATCGGCGACCTCATCGCGGCCCTTCCCGACGGTCTTGACACCGTGGTCGGCGACCGCGGCTATCGGCTCTCGGGCGGAGAGAAGCAACGGATTGCCCTAGCCCGCCTTCTCGTCAAGGCACCCAGGGTTCTCATTCTCGATGAGGCCACGGCACACCTCGACTCCGAGAGCGAGAAGGCGGTGCAGCGTGCTCTCGATACTGCCCTCGTGGGCCGAACCTCGATCGTCATCGCACATCGCCTGTCGACGATTCGACGCGCCGACCAGATTCTCGTCATGGTCGATGGGCGCGTTGCCGAGCGCGGCGACCATGAGCAACTCATGGCGGCGGAGGGGGTCTACGCAGAGCTCTACCGTACGCAGTTCGAGCGGCCCGATGAGGGTGATGATGCGGGGATCTAGCCGCATGGCAGGCTAGGGACCCTTCAATGGAAAGGCATACATGAGGTCAACGCCTCGCGGTGGAAACGCCGTGTACCACTACACCGATACATCCGTCCTCTCCATTGGCATTGCCGAGGCGCCCATCGAGGTGACCTCGGACGACTTCGACGCTCAGCTCTCCGACACCCTCGATCGCGTCGGCCTCCGCCCCGGCATGCTCGAAGGCCTGGCCGGAATCCGCGCCCGTCGCTGGTGGCCCGAGGGAATGAGCTTCGCCGATGCGGCTGCCCTGGCCGGTCGCCGCGCACTCGAGTCATCGGGCATCGATCCGGCCCGAATCGGTCTGCTGATCGATACCTCGGTATGCCGTGACCACCTCGAGCCGTCGGCGGCGGTCGATGTTCACCTGCAGCTAGGGCTATCCACCTCATGCCTGAACTTTGATCTGGCGAATGCCTGCCTGGGATTCGTCAATGGCATGCAGCTTGCGGCGACGATGATCGACGCCGGGCAGATCGACTACGCGCTCATCGTCGACGGCGAGGGGAGCCGTCGCACGCAGGAAGGCACGATTCGCCGTCTGCAGGATCCGTCGGCAACTCGCCAGGATGTTCTCGACAACTTCGCAACCTTGACTCTCGGCTCCGGCGGTGCGGCCATGGTGCTCGGTCGCGCATCCGAGCATCCCGACGGCCATCGATTCGTGGGCGGAGTCTCCCGCGCGGCTACGCAGCACAACAAGCTCTGCATCGGCGATCTCGATCGCATGATCACCGACTCGAATGGCCTCCTGCGCGCGGGGGTAGAGCTTGCCGGCGATACCTGGGACGCCGCACGCGAGGTATTCGACTGGGACAACCTCGATGCTTACGTGATCCATCAGGTGTCGAAGGTTCACACCGCTGCGATCACCGAGCGGCTGGGCATCGATATCGAGCGAGTTCCCGTGACCTTCCCCGATCTCGGCAACATCGGACCTGCCTCAGTTCCCACGACCTTGGCCTTCGCGGCGCCGACCTTCACGGCGGGTCAGCGCGTAGCCTGTATGGGCATCGGCTCCGGGCTGAACTCAGCGGTCATCGAGATCGACTGGTAGCCATGGAGGGCTCCCGCACTGTTCGCGCTGCCGACTCCACCGGTGTAGAGCGGCAGTGGCATCTGCTGGATACCTGGCGCGATCGCTCGGATGAGCCGCGCGTGACCTTGCTGTGCGTGCACGGGAATCCCACCTGGTCGTACCTGTGGCGCAAGCTCGTCGCGCACGCACCCTCGGATATCCGCGTCATCGCCGTTGACCAACTGGATATGGGCTACTCCGAGCGCACCGGGGTAGACCGGCGACTCTCTGATCGAGTCATCGATCTCGGCAAGCTCACTGACGCCCTGGGTGTCACCGGGCCGGTCATCACCGTGGCCCACGACTGGGGCGGGCCCGTATCGCTGGGCTGGGCACTCGATCACCGCACGCAACTGCGCGGCGTGGTACTGCTCAACACCGCGATTCACCAGCCGAGCGACTCTCACGCACCCGCGCTGATCCGACTCGCGCGATCACGGCCGCTTCTCACGTTCAGCACGCGACTCACCTCGCTCTTCATCACCTCGACGACAGCCTTGAGCAGGTACGGGCGGGGGAAGGGCCCGGTCCTCTCACGTGCCGAGGCCGACGCCTATCTCGCTCCCTATGACGAGGCAGCGCGCCGCGCCGGTGTCCGACAGTTCGTCGCCGATATTCCACTCGAGGCCGATCATCCGACCTCCGCCGAACTCGATCGCATTGCGGAGGGGATCCGCGAGCTCTCCGATGTGCCGGTTCTCCTGCTGTGGGGGCCCGATGATCCTGTCTTCAGCGACCTCTACCTGCACGATCTCGAGCAGCGACTTCCGCATGCGCAGGTGCACAGATACGAGGGCGCTCGTCACTTGGTCATCGATGACGCACCCACGTTGGTCGATGACCTCCTCGACTGGGTTGCCGCTGGCCCTCCCGAGCCCGCAGAAATCGAGATCGACGACAGGCCGTCGACACTCAATGACGCACTGATCTCTCGCCGCTCCGATACCTCGCCGGCGCTCCTGACGATGGGGGAGAAGGGAAGTGCCCATTCGATCAGCTGGTCACTTCTCGACGATCGAGTCGCTCGCGTGGCCTCCGGCTTCCGCAGTGCGGGCATTGCCCGCGGCGACCGTGTCAGCGTGCTCATTCCGCCGGGGCCAGATCTCATCTGCGCGGTGTACGCCCTGTGGCGTATCGGAGCATGTGCCGTGGTCGTCGATCGCGGGCTGGGAATTCGTGCCATGCGTCGCGCGATCAGGGGTGCGGCACCTCGACATGTCATCGGTTCACGTGAGGGGCTGCTGCTCGCCAGAACCGTGGCCATTCCGGGTGCCCGCATCTCCACCGCCGATCTCGGCACCATGGCCTCGGCCGCACCGGTCACGAGTGTCGATGCGAGGGCCGGCGACGAAGCCGTCGTGGTGTTCACCTCCGGCGCTACCGGACCGGCCAAGGGCGTGATTTACCGACATCACCAGGTAGCGCGCACCATGACACTCCTGCGAGATCACTACGAGCTCACCGAGGCCGACACGCTCGTGGCCGCCTTCGCCCCCTGGGCCCTGCTCGGTCCGGGCCTCGGCCTCGCCTCCGTCATTCCCGATATGGATGTCACGCGACCGGCGACCCTCACTGCCACCGTGCTGGCGGAGGCCGTGTCGGAATCCGGTGGCACAGTGATCTGGGCGGCACCGGCTGCCCTGCGCAACGTCATCGCCACGTCGGATTCCCTGAGCTCACGCCAGCGCACTGCACTGGATGCCGTGCGACTGGTGCTCTCGGCCGGTGCTCCCGTTCCGGTGAGCCTGCTGGAGGAGGCGGCACGACTGTTCCCGCATGCCTCCCTGCGTACGCCGTACGGAATGACCGAGGCACTCCCGGT
>JBEGLG010000184.1:0-12978 GCA_041183645.1 Actinomycetota bacterium
ATGGCGGCGGGGAAGGAGCCACCGGTCACCGTGCCGAGGCCGCCGGTGCCCGACATCGAGACGGGAACGCCATCGACTTCCTTGGCCATCAGCACGGCCGTGGCCAGCTGCGGGGTGTAGCCGGCAAACCAGGCGCTCTTATTGCCATCGGTAGTACCGGTCTTCGCGGCGGCCGGTCGGCCGAGTGCCTGGGCGGCGAAAGCCGTGCCATTCGTGACGACCTTCGACAGGGCGTACGACACGGTGTTCGCGGTGTCGGCGGTGAACTGCGAGGTGAGATCGGGGGAGTACTCGTAGAGAACTCCGCCATTACTGCCCATAACTTTCTTCACGACTGTCGGCGTCGCCCGAATGCCGCTCGCGGCGAAGGTCGCATAGGCGTTCGCGACGTTGAGTCCCGACGGAGACGCCGTTCCGAGCACGAACGTGAGGTCAAGATTGTCGAGATTCATTCCCGGGGTGTCAGCGGGAATGCCTGCACGCAAGGCCGCGTCGGCGACTGAATCGACGCCGATCTGATCCTCGAGATTGACGTAAGCAGTGTTCACGCTGTGCTCGGTGGCGGTGAGCAGGCTGATGTAGCCGTACGACTTATCGCCGTAGTTCGTGAGCGTGTAGCCCTTGATGGTCTGCGGTGACGAACCGTCGTAGGTCGAGGAGAGCGGTACTTGCTTGTCGACGGCGGCGGCGAGGGCGAACGGCTTGAAGGTCGAACCGGCCTGAGCGAACTGCTGGGTCGCGTTGTTGATCTGGTCGTCGATGTAGTCGCGGCCGCCGTACATGGCGATGACCTCGCCAGTACCTGGCTGCACTGCTGCCAATCCGATGCGCAGTCCGTCGGTGTTCGACTGCGGCCCCGCCTTCTTCACTGCCTTCACCGCAGCCTTCTCCGCCACCTGGCTGAAGGTCGACGTGATGCGCAGGCCTCCGCTTTGGATCTCGGCGTCGGAGAATCCGAGGGAGCGCAGTTGATCGGTCACTGCAGTGAGCAGGTATCCGGTCTGTCCGCCCAGGCGATTGGTGGCCTTCAGCTTGATGATCTCGGGGAATGTCGCATTGCTGGCATCACCGGCGGTGATCCAGCCCTGCTGCACCATTCCATCGAGGACGTATGTCCAGCGGGCCTTGAGGCCCGAGAGATTCTCCTCCGGTGCGAGTCCGCCCGGTGACTTGATGATCGATGCGAGCATCGCGCTCTGGGCAAGGGTCAACTGCGATGCAGGGATGCCGAAATACGCCCGCGCCGCCGCATCGATGCCATAGGCGCCGCGTCCGAAGTAGATGGTGTTGAGGTAGTCCTCGAGGATCTTGTCCTTCGACACGACGGTCTCGAGCTTGAAGGCCAGCACTGCTTCCTTGACCTTGCGCGAAATGGCGCGCTCCTGGGTGAGGAAGGCGTTCTTCGCATACTGCTGGGTGATGGTTGATCCGCCCTGCGTGGATCCGCCGGTGAGATTGTTCAGCAGTGCTCGTCCGAGTCCGATCGGCGAGATGCCGCCGTGCTCGTAGAAGGAGCGATCCTCGGCGGCGAGCACTGCCTTCTGCGTGGTCTCGGGAATGTCGGCGAGCGTGACACTGCGTCGAGTCGAGTCGCCGAGTCGACCGAGTTCAGTCGTTCCGTCATTCCAGTAGACAATCGTCGCCTGGCTGGTCGCGAGCTCATTCGGCGTGGGCACCGGTGTCAGGAACACGAGTCCGATGAACCCGAGAATGCCGAGGACGACAAGGCCTGCCGCGATAAGGATCGTGTTGCGCACCCAGTGTCGCTTCGGTGCCGAGCGCGAGGCTCTCTTCTTCGCCGATGTCGGCTGGCTCACGGTCATCCTCTGGAATCCGGCAATGGGGGAAGTGCGCTGATCGTGATCAGCTAGTCAAGGAGATCACGGGGTGTCGGAAGAGCCTTGCGCGGCACGCCGTCGCCGAGCACGTATGTGGTGATCAGGAAGTTCCAGTTGCAGCGGCCGCAGACCTCGACGACGTAGACGTTGAAGGATCCGAATTTCGTGGCCATGGGCGCCAGTTCGTCAGTGGCGCGAATCCGCCCGGAGTACGGGCCGAGCTCATCGCCATAGACATAGGTGACATGGACGAAGTCGGGGCTCTTGCAGACCGGGCACGGCCCGGGGGCGGGCTCGCCGTGGTTCTTGGCCGCCCGCAGCAAGTAGAGGTCGGCATCGCAGTACTCGGAGCTCAACGCGCCCCCGTTGAACAGGGAGTACAGGGCCCGTTGACGGGCCAGGACGTGGTCGACCACGCGCCGGGGGGCGGTCGGATCGCGGACGATCTCGGGCTCGGCGAGCTCCGGTCGCGGCTTGGCGGTACTGCGGGCGCCCTTGGGAATGCTGCCGCGCAGTGCGGTGCGTCCCCTGGGCTCGGCCATGAAATCACCCTACGTCGCCTCACCCGGTCCGGCGAATTGTGTTTTTATGCTTTTTCGATATATCGTCTTAACGAGTTAATCGTCAGTGAAGGGGTATGCATGGCACGCCGGGCAGATGTCCTCGAGTTCGCCGTCCTCGGCATGCTCGTTGACGGCCCCGTACACGGCTATGAGCTCCGAAAGCGACTGACCGCGATCCTCGGCACCTTCCGGGCCCTGTCCTTCGGCTCCCTCTACCCGGCCCTTCGACGGCTGGAGGAGCGCGGCCTCATCGAGAACGTCAACACCACCCCCGCCCTCGGCTCCTCCGCACCTCCCCTGGCCGCCAAGCGCGCACGCGTCGTCTACGCCCTCACCGAATCCGGGCGTGAGTCCTTCGGCGAATGGGTGGCCCAGCCCGGACCCGAGGCCTGGGAGGACGAAGGCTTCGCCGCCCACCTGGCGTTCTTCGCCAAGACCGAGGCGCGGGTGCGGCTTCGGATCCTCGAGGGCAGGCGCACCCGCCTCGAGGAGCGCATGCAGTCGATGCGCGATTCCCTGCGACTCGGTCGCGAGCGCATGGATACCTACACCTTGCAGCTCCAGCAGCACGGGCTCGACGGCACCGAGCGCGAGGTCGCCTGGCTGACCGAGCTCATTCATCTCGAGCAGACGGGCACCACCGAAGAACTTCCCACCGCCGGCCAACTGGTCGGCAGCGAATAGGCACCACCGTTCACGCGCATCCGCGCATCTCATCCCCATCTGAAAGGCATTCCCCCATGGCCTCAGTACGCGTAGCAATCGTCGGCGTAGGAAACTGCGCTTCCTCACTCGTCCAGGGTGTCGAGTACTACAAGGACGCCGATCCGTCGGCGGCGGTTCCCGGTCTCATGCACGTGCAGTTCGGCGAGTACCACGTACGCGACGTTCAGTTCGTCGCCGCCTTTGACGTCGATGCCAAGAAGGTCGGCCTCGACCTGGCCGACGCGATCAATGCATCCGAGAACAACACCATCAAGATCTGCTCCGTGCCGAAGACCGGCATCACGGTGCAGCGCGGCGTGACCCTCGACGGCCTGGGCAAGTACTACCGCGAGACCATCACCGAATCCGACGCCCCGGCGGTCGATGTCGTTGCGGCGCTGAAGGATGCCAAGGTCGACATCGTCGTCTGCTACCTGCCGGTCGGCTCCGAGGATGCCGCGAAGTTCTACGCCCAGTGCGCGATTGACGCAGGCTGCGGCTTCGTGAACGCCCTGCCCGTGTTCATCGCCGGCACGCCCGAGTGGGCGAAGAAGTTCGAGGATGCCGGTCTGCCGATCGTCGGCGACGACATCAAGAGCCAGGTCGGCGCGACCATCACCCACCGCGTGCTCGCCAAGCTCTTCGAGGATCGCGGAGTCATCCTCGATCGCACGTACCAGCTCAACGTCGGCGGCAACATGGACTTCAAGAACATGCTCGAGCGCGATCGACTCGAGTCGAAGAAGATCTCGAAGACCCAGTCGGTCACCTCGCAGCTCTCGCATGATCTCGGCGATCGCAATGTGCACATCGGCCCGTCGGACTACATCGCCTGGCTCGACGATCGCAAGTGGGCATTCGTGCGCCTCGAGGGTCGTGCATTCGGCGATGTGCCGCTGAGCCTGGAGTACAAGCTCGAGGTCTGGGACTCCCCGAACAGCGCCGGCGTGATCATCGACGCCGTGCGCGCCGCGAAGATCGCGAAGGATCGCGGCATCGGCGGCCCGATCCTGTCGGCATCCAGCTACTTCATGAAGTCTCCCCCCGTGCAGTACAACGACAGTCAGGCCAAGCAGGCCGTCGAGGACTTCATCTCGGGCGCCATCGAGCGCTAGTTCTTCCCTTCGGAAACGGCCTTCGCCTTTGGGCGGAGGCCGTTTCTGTCCTTCATTCCTGCGACTGATCACGAGGTCGTGGAAAACAGGGGGAGCGGGGCCCTAGGCTCGCCCTCGAGTGTCCTCGATACGGGCGGATGGGAATCCAATGAGCACAGCAGTGTCAGCACCGAAGAAGCAGCGCAAGATCGGCGTGCGCTCCGTCGCAGCCCTGCTCGTCTTCATCATCGCCGTTCTCGTCACTCCGGTCGCGCTTGTCGGGCACTGGGGTCACCGCACGGTCATCGACACCACCCGCTACCTCGAGACCGTGGGTCCGCTCGCAGCTGATCCCGCCGTGCAGGAGTCCATCTCCACGGCCGTCACCAATGCGATTACCACTCAGATCGATACCCAGGAGCTCGTCGGTGGGCTGCTGGGCAACATCGTGAAGAACCCGGCCATCGAGGAGAAACTGAGCGGCCCGATCGCTGCCGGCATCAATGGACTCATCGGCCAGGCTGTCTCGAGCTTTGTCACCTCCGACGCCTTCCAGCAGATCTGGATCACGCTGAACACCGGGATCCAGAAGAGTCTCCTGCTGATTCTCGAGGGCAAGGACGGTGGCCCTGTCCAGCTGCAGGGCGACGACGTCGTGCTCGATGTGTCGACGCTGATCAGTGCCGTTCAGCAGAATCTCGTCGATCGCGGTGTCAGTGTTGCGGCGAATATTCCGATCCCTGACATCGACAAGCAGATCGTGCTGTTCAACTCACCGGCACTCGCGCAGATTCGCACCATCTACAGCCTGACCTCACCGCTGCTGGCCTGGTTCCCGCTGCTGCTCGCCGCCCTGTTCGCGCTGGCAGTGTGGCTCGCTCGTCGCAAGGGCCGCATGGTGCTCGCCACCGGCGTGGCACTGGTCGTCATGACCTTCGTGACCAAGCTTCTTCTCGATTACGCGCAGTCAATCTTCACCGATCAGCTGGCCGGCACGATCTTCGCTCCGGCATCGCAGGCCTTCTGGGACACCTTCTTCAAGTACTTGATCCTCGGCATTCAGTCGATGATCGTGCTCGGCATCGTCATCGCCGTCGCCGGCTGGCTGGGCTCTCGAGTCCGGGCCGCTGCGAAGCTGCGCCGCTGGCTCGCCGGCGGTCTCGAGCAGCTCGGTGCGGAGATTCCCTCCAGCGGCATCGCTCGCTCGATAGCCTCGCGTGCCGACATGTGGCGCACGCTTGCCGCGGCCATCGGCGTGATCATCCTCGTCGCGGGCGATGTGCTCTCGACCTGGCACGTGATCTGGACAGTGCTGCTGACCGCAGGACTCTTCGCCGGAATTCAGCTGTTGATCGGCTCGACCATCGAGGTGGTCGAGGAGATCGACGTCATCGTCGTCGAGTAGGCCTTCACTCCGGAAAATGCTGCGGGCGCTCGATAATCCGATCGCCACTGAGGTCAGCGGGCCCTGAGACGACTCGGCCACTGGTGATCGCCGCCGTGTACGAGGCAAAATCCGTGTCGACCTGTGCCGAGTACGTGCGAGCGAATGCGCTGATGGCCACCTCGAACTTCTCGCTGCGGCCCAGGTAGGCAGCAATCGCAACCGGATCCCCCGATCGCGCATGGCCGTGGGCGAGGGTGCGGCCGCACAGTGCGGCGTAGCCCGCCAGGCGTGCAGCGGGCAGCTTGGCAATATCGGGCGACCACTTCATGTCACGCAACTGTCGAATGTAGAACTGACGCCCATTGGGTGCCTGAACCCAGCCGAGGAAGGCATCCGAGGCCGCCTGCATGAGTCGCTGACCCTCCACCACGCGCTGTCCCTGGTGCTCGTAGACGCATGAGTGCGTGTACGGCTCGAGAACACTCTGCACGGCCTCCTTCGCCTGCAGCACGAGCAAGTCGTTCTCGTCACGGCCCTGCAGCAGAAGGACAAACGCCCGCAGTCCGACGCTGCCGACTCCGACCACCTTGTGTCCGAAGTCGACGACCTGGTAGCGACGAATGAGCTCGCGACGATCGTTCTGCAGATCAGTTCGGTACTTCGCCATGAGCATGTCGAGCCACGGGTGCAGATCCTCTCCGTCGGTGATGCGAACGAGCACCGGAGGCTGATCGAGGAACTGACGCTTTCCGTCGATGACCTCGGTGAGCTTGGAGATCGCCGACCAGCCATCGCGAGACTGCGCCTTGCCGATCACCTTGTTCATCTGCTTGGTGGCCTTCTCGCCGCCGACCTGCACCGCCCACTGCTCCAAGGTGGTGGTGCTGATGCGGTCGTACCAGATCTCCAGATCCGACATGGCCGCGTACTCGGCCATTGCCGTGCGATACGACGATGCCGCCAGCCGGGTGATGTCATTGGCCTCCTGCGCGGAGAAACCGTTGTCCTGCGCCGCGAGCATGAAGCTGGCCGCGAGGCGCATGACATCCCATTCGAAGGGGCCGGGATTCGTCTCATCGAAGTCATTCACGTCGAACACGACGGTGCGATCCTGCCCGGCGAAGAGTCCGAAGTTCGACAGGTGCGCGTCGCCGCAGAGTTGGACGACCAGTCCGGTGTTGGGCATCGTCGCGAGATCCGAGGCCATGACTGCCGCCGAGCCCCGATAGAAGGTGAACGGGCTCGCCGACATGCGCTCATGGCGCAGGGGGAGCAGCGCCTGCAGGCGCACAGTCTCCTGATCGGCGAGCTGCGCGATCGGATCAGGGCGATCCGCTGCAGGTGACCAGGTGGCGAACGAGGTGCGAGGTCGCACCGAGCGCGCCGCTACCCCGGCAGCCTGCCGTTCGGCGAGGGAAGCGCGACGTACATCAGTGGGCAGGCGCAGGGATTCCATGCCTCGAACCTACTCGGCCTGCCGAGCCGCCCACCCGCTTATTCGGTGGCCGCCCGAACCGCCCACCCGCTTATTCGGTGGCCGCCCGAGCCGCCCACCCGCTTATTCGGTGGCCGCCCGAGCCGCCCACCATGCCAGCAAGGCCTCCGTCGCCATCTCCTCGCTCATCGGACCGCGATCCAGGCGCAGATTCAGGAGGAAGTCATAGGCCTCGCCCACGACGCGGCCTGGCGGGATCTCGAGGATGCGCATGATGGCCGCACCATCAAGATCCGGACGAATGGCCGCGAGCTCCTCCTCCGCCGCGAGCACGGCGATGCGCTCCTCGAGTGAGTCGTACGCACGCTGCAATGCCGCAGCACGCCGCTTATTGCGCGTGGTCGAATCCGCGCGAGTGAGCTTGTGCAGGCGGGTGAGCAAGGGGCCGGCATCGCGCACGTAGCGTCGCACTGCACTGTCGGTCCACTCACCCGTTCCGTAGCCGTGGAAGCGCAGGTGCAGCTCGACGAGAGTCGCGACGTCGTCGACCATGTCGTTGGAGAAACGCATCTCCTTCATGCGCTTCTTCGTCATGCGACCGCCCACGACCTCATGGTGGTGGAAGGAGACTCGGCCATCGTCCTCGAACTTGCGAGTGCGCGGCTTGCCGATGTCGTGCAGCAGCGCAGCGAGGCGAAGAACGGGATCCGGGCCCGACTCCGGCTCATGCGTGGTCTCGAGATCGATCGCCTGCTCGAGCACGATCAGCGTGTGCTCGTACACGTCCTTGTGACGGTGATGCTCGTCCTCCTCGAGACGCAGAAGTGGAAGCTCCGGGAGAACATGGGCAGCGAGTCCGGTGTCGACCAGCAGTGTGAGACCGGTGCGCGGATCCGGCGACATCACGATCTTCATGAATTCCTCGCGGGTGCGCTCGGCACTGACGATCGCGAGACGGTCGCTCATCTCGGTCATCGCGATGAGCACCTCCGGAGCTACCGCGAAGCCGAGCTGCGAGGCAAAGCGCGCAGCACGCATCATGCGCAGCGGATCATCGCTGAACGACATTTCCGGCGAGCCGGGGGTGCGCAGCACCTGAGCATCGAGATCGACCAGGCCGCTGAACAGGTCGACGAACTCCATGCTCGGCAGCCGCAGGGCCATGGCGTTGACAGTGAAGTCGCGCCGGCCCAGGTCACCGGCGAGGGAGTCGCCGAACTCGATCTCGGGCTTACGCGACTCGGGGTCGTATGTCTCTGACCGATACGTGGTGATCTCGCACTCGCGTCCGAGTACCCGAGCGCCGACCGTGCCGAACCGGATCCCGACATCCCAGGTCGTGTCGGCCCAGCCGTCGAGGAGGGCCAGGATCTCGTCGGGGCGTGCGCTGGTCGTGAAATCGAGGTCGATCTCGCCCTGCGCGCCGGTGGCGGTACTCCTGGCCAGGTCGCGGCCGAGCAGCGCATCGCGCACCGGGCCCCCCACCAGGGCGATCTCGTGGCCGGCGTCGGCAAAGCGCTCGCCCAGACGGGTGAGCAGCCCCATGAGGGGGGCCAGCGCCGTCTCGGCAGCCTTCATCGATGACACGCCGTGCAGCGTAGCCAGCCCGGGCCAGCGGGAGCGAATGCATCGAGGCGCATGCAGAGCCGCCGGGGGCCGGGGCCGAGGGCGGTTATCCTCGAAGCATGGCCAGCACCCGCACGGTAGAGGAGACCTCCGCCGGTGGCCTGATCCTCGACCGCTCGGGTAGCCCTCGGGCGGCACTGATTGCCCGCCGGGATCGCCGGGGCCGCCTGATCTGGTCCCTGCCCAAGGGGCACCTCGAGCAGGGCGAGACCGCCGAGGACGCCGCGGTGCGCGAGGTCCACGAGGAGACCGGCATCAGTGGGCGGGTCCTGGCACCGCTGGGCACCATCGACTTCTGGTTCATGGCCGACAATCACAAGATCCACAAGACCGTGCATCACTTCCTCATGGAGGCCGAGGGCGGAGAGCTCTCCGACGCTGACATCGAGGTGGTCGAGGTCGCCTGGGTTCCGCTCGACGAGGTCAGCGCCCGCCTGCGCTACGCCGATGAGCGCAAGCTGCTCGCCCTCGTTCCCGATCTGCTGCTCGAGCACTGATGCGCCTGCTCCGCGCACTGCTGGCAGCAGTGGCCCTCCTGATGCTCGTGGCGGCGCCGGCCCACGCGGCAAGCAGCGCGCGCATCGTCTACCCGGTCACCGTGCTCTCCACCGGCCGCATCACCTTCTCGGGTGACTCCGGCGGAGTCCCGATCACCGTCGAGAACACCAGTAGCGCGCCGGTGACCGTCACGATCGAGCTCATCGGATTCCCGTCCTCGCGACTTGATTCGGAGCCGGTCGAGAACGTGGTCGTCGATCCGGGCATGCGCAACAGCATCGAGATCGAGGCACGCATCATCGGCGACGGCCCGCTCGACGCATCCGTGCGCGTGACCTCCCCGACCGGCAAGCGCCTCGCGCTGCCGGCCACCGTGACCCTGGCCTCCGCTGCCTACGCACGCGCTGCCGGCTGGGTCGTGCTGGTGGCGTTCATCGCACTGGCGATCTTCGTCGTCGTCGGAGTGACACGACGCATTCGCAAGGCGCATGCCGCACGAAAGCCGCCGGCATCGGGAAGCATGTCCACGTGAGCAATACGGCATCAGCGCGCTCGCTGATGAAGCCCAGTGCCGTGATGGCGGCCGGCACGGTCGCCTCGCGCATTACCGGCGTCTTCCGCGATATCGCAGCCACTGCAGCTCTTGGCTTCTTCCTGGTCTCGGACGCCTTTTCCCTCGGCAACTCGCTGCCGACGGTCATCTACATCCTCGTCATCGGCGGTGCGCTGAACGCGGTCTTCGTGCCGCAGCTCGTTCGCCGGATGAAGGAAGACGCCGACGATGGTCGCGCGTATGCCGATCGCCTGATCACTCTCGTCGGCTCGATCCTTCTCGTGTTCTCGATTCTCGCGGTGGTGTGCGCGCCGCTGATCGTCGATCTCTACACGCCCGACAACTATCCGGCGAACGAGTACGACCTGGCAGTTGCCTTCGCCCGACTGTGCCTTCCTCAGGTGCTCTTCTACGGTATCTACACGATGCTGAGCCAGGTGCTCAATGCGCGCGGACGCTTCGGAGCTCCGATGTTCGCGCCGATCGCGAACAACGTCGTGGCCATCGCCACGTTCCTGCTCTTCATCGCCGTCGCGGGCACCTCGGCTGCCGGCGACGGAGTGCTGACCACGCAACAGGTGCTCATCCTGGGCATCGGCACGACCCTCGGCGTCATCGTGCAGGCGCTCATCCTGATTCCTGTTCTGATTCGCACCGGCTACCACTGGAAGCCGCGATTCGACTGGAAGGGCACCGGCCTCGGGAAGACGGGATCGCTCGCCCTGTGGACGATCGGCCTGGTGTTCGTGAACCAGGCGGCTTACATCGTCATCACCCGGCTGGCGGCGAAGGCGAATGTCGACGCCGCCGCGGCAGGGGTCGCCGCAGCCGGTCTCACCACGTATCAGAAGGCGCACCTGGTCTTCATGCTGCCGCATAGCGTCATCACGGTGTCGATCGTGACCGCGATGCTTCCTGCACTGAGCCGGGTCGCCCACGACGGAAACCTGCGCAAGGTCGGCGACGATGTCGGCGCCACCATGCGACTCGTCGCAGCGCTCATCGTTCCTATTGCCGCGATCTTTATCTGCGTGGGCACCGGAGTGGCGATTCTGCTCTTCGGCTACGGCGCTGCGACACCGCAGCAGGCCGGCATCATGGGCGCGATCGTCTCGGTGTTCATGATCGGCTTGCTTCCGTTCACGCTCTTCTACGTGATGCTTCGCGGCTATTACGCGCTCGAGGACACCAAGACCCCGTTCTGGATCACCGTCGGCTTCAACGTGGTGCTGCTCGCGATTGCGGTGCCGCTGTTCAACGCCTCGCGGGCCGGAGGATTCCAGGTCGGATCCCTCGCGCTGTCGTACGGCATCGCCTACTGGATCGCCTTCGTGGTCTCGTGGATCATTCTCGGTCGCCGACTCGGCGGACTCGATACGCGTCGTACGGTCATCACCTTGATCAAGCTCGTCGCGGCGGGACTCGTGTCACTCGGGGCAATGTTCGCGACATATGCCTATGTCTTCGAGCGCGGCACGAAGATCTATGAGCGATCGAAGCTCGGCGTGCTCGAGGAAGTCGTGCTCGTCTCGCTCATCGGACTCGCGGTCTATCTCGTCTGCGCGTGGATCCTGCGCGTGCACGAAGTCGGTCAGGCTGTTGCGCTGGTGCGCCGGAAGATTGCCCGATGAAGGGCCTGTACATCGGGCGCTATGAGCTGCTCGAGCAGCTCGAGCCCGGGGTCGAGGATCGAGCCGTCGCCACCTGGCGCGCCCATGACTCCGTCCTGGATCGACTCGTGTCGCTCCGCCTTCTCGATGCCGACGACCCCCGCGCTGCCGCATTCCTGGGATCCGCGCAGGCGGCAGCACGCGTCGAGGATCGCCGACTCGTGCGCGTGCTCGACATCTTCCAGACCAGCCACGAGGGCCGCGATTACGTCGCCGTCATCAGCGAGTGGGCCTCGGGCCGTTCGCTTGTCGATCTCGTGGCCGAGGGTCCGATGAAGGCCGACGAGGCCGTCGAGCTGATCACTGAGGTTGCCCTCGGTGTC
Organism: Actinomycetota bacterium; assembly: GCA_041183645.1. GTDB lineage: Bacteria > Actinomycetota > Actinomycetes > S36-B12 > S36-B12 > CAIKZY01. Next base: position 11,693 of record JBEGLG010000184.1, read on the forward strand.
TCCGCCGGCCTCGCGACGAAAGTGAGCCACGGTCGACTTCGACCGACATCAGTCTTCGTGACCGATGCGGGTGAGGTACGCGTACGTGGCCTCGCCGTCGACGCCGCACTGTGGGGCGTGCTCGATCCACAGGTAAGCAAGCAGGCAGCCGACGTCGATGGCTGCGGCTCGTTGCTATACCTGCTCGTGACCGGCACGTGGCCCGGGCCGGCGCTCGACAACATCGAGCCGGCCCCACGTGCCGGCACGCGCGTGCTCCCTCCCTCGCAGGTGCGGGCGAGCGTTCCGCGTTCACTCGACGACGTCATCGCACGCTCGGTGCAGTCAGTGCAGCGCCCGCGAGGCGTGATGAACGTGACCGATATCGATGGCTTCCTCTCGATCCTCGGCAATGCACGCGGCCAGGTGACACCGATCGCCGCCGGCACGACAGCGGTACAGCGTCAGCGCAGAATCTGGCAGCCGATCGTTGCCGTGCTGGCCGCGATCGTGATCGTGATCGGCATGGGATTCGTCGGCTTGAGGCTGCTGTCCTCCGGCGGAACCACCGCGTCACGCGAGTCGGTCACGATCGATACTGCGATTCTCACCGAGTCGATCGCACCGACCACGATCGCGGTTCCGACGGGGCAGATCTGGCCGATCGCCACCGTGCGCAGTTACGACCCGTTCGGTGACGACAACGGAAACGGTCGCCCTGACAAGCGCAAGGGCAAGGAGAACGACGCCGACACGATCAACGTGATCGATGGCAATCCCGAGACAGGCTGGCAGACCGCGCGCTACGGCACGGCCGATCTCGACGGCAAGGGCGGCGTGGGAATCGTCTTCGATCTCGGCGAGCCGCGACCGATCCAGTCAGCGCTGCTGACCTTCGACGGCGCGGGCACCAGCGCGCAGATTCGCGTCTCGAACGACATCCAGGCCGATCCCGCCCTGTGGTCCTCGGTGGCAACCATCGAGGGTGCCGGCGAGCAGATCGAGATCCGCTCGCCTCGACCGGTGACCGGTCGGTACGTGCTGGTGTGGTTCACGAAGCTGCCGCCTTCCGGATCCGGGTACCGGGGCGGGCTGAAGGAAGCCACCTTCCGCTCGTAATGAGCCCTAGATTGTCCCCGTGTCCGTACCGCCCGAGGTCGTGAACCTCGATACCGCCAGCGACGGCGAGCTCCTGGTTGCCCACGTCGCCGGGCACCCCGATGCCTTCACCGAGATCGTGCGCCGGCATCGCGATCGACTCTGGGCCGTGGCCCTGAAGACCACCGGCGATCCGGAGGACGCCGCCG
>JBEGLG010000185.1:0-2798 GCA_041183645.1 Actinomycetota bacterium
TCGTTATTGGCATCGACCCCGTACTGCCGCCAGACCTCGGGCATGAACTGGGCGATGCCCTGTGCGCCGGCATTGCTATGTGCCTTGTCGTCCCACCCGCTCTCGGCGGCGATCTGGGCCGCCAGGATCTCGACCGGGATCTTCGGGCAGGTATCGGCGGCCTCGCGCAGCAGCGCGCGGTATTCCTCGGGTACGACGATGGGGCCGAGGATGCCCTTCTGACGTGCCACGCCGGTGGCCCACCAGAGTCCGCCGGCGACAACGGCCACCACGATGCCGAGCACGAGGAGTGAGCGGAGAATTCGCCCGCCGATCCTCGAAGCCATGGCCCCACGGTAACCCGACTGGCGCTGATCCCCGAAAACGCGGGGTACGGTGAACCATGACCAGTACGTCGTGGGGCGGTAGTCATGGCCGGTGAGCCGTCGGGCGGCACTCGCGACCTGGATCGTCCCGAACTCGAGGGGATGTTCGAGACCAAGCTGGCCGAGGCCTTCGCGTCGCTCGGCTGCTTCAACCTCGCGGTCTTCGGCAAGACCGGTGCAGGGAAGTCAACCCTCGTCAACGCCATCTTCGGCCGTGATGTGGCCATCACCGGCGTGGGTCGCCCGGTCACCAAAGGCCTGGTCTACTACCGGCACCCCGACGGTTTTCTCGGTGTCTACGACTCCGAGGGATTCGAGACCGGAACAGCCGGAAACGTGATCCTCGATGGCCTGCGTCGCCTGGTGGCCGAGCAGCGCGATCCCGGTCTGGGTATCCATGCCATCTGGTACTGCGTGCGCTGGTCTGATCGACGATTCGAGCGTGCTCAGGAGGATTTCGTCCGTGCGCTGCATGGGCTCGGCCTGCCGGTCATCGTGGTGCTCACTCAGGTGCCCACGCGCGAGGGCGTCGTGCATCCGGAGGCCCTCGAGTTCGCCGAGTATGTCGACGGGCTGGGCCTGCCGATCGCTCCGAGCGGTGCCGTGATCCTCACGAATGCGCTGGCCGACGCCTTTCACGGAGATCCGGTCTACGGGCTGCAGAGCCTGCTCGATGCGACCTATGAGGTCGTACCCGCCGCGGCGGAGAGAGCGCTGACGGCCGCGCAGGTCGTCGATGTTGATCGTAAAAAAAAAGAGGTGGCGCGGATCATCAACCAGGCGGTAACCGTCGCCGCTGGTATCGGCGCTACTCCGATCCCCTTCGCTGACGCCGCGCTGCTCGTGCCCAACCAGGTCACGATGATCGCGCGCATCACCGCGGCCTACGGCCTGCCGCCGAGCACATCGCGGGCAATGGCCACTGCAGGCTCGGTGATTCTCACTGGTGGTGCCACGATGGCCGGCCGCTACGCCGTGACCAGCCTGCTGAAATTCGTGCCCGGGGGAGCCATCGCCGGCTCAGCGATCTCGGCCGCCGTAGCCGGCAGCCTTACCAAGGCTGTCGGACTGGCGTGGTCGCGCGTGTGCGAATACGCGCTCGCGATGGATCCGGCGGCACGTCAGGCCTTTCTCTCCGGGCCTGAGGTGTCCCAGGCATTCCTCGGCTACCTCAAGACCTCGAAAGTCCGCTAGAAGCGAACGCCAGGAAGCACTCGGCTGCCCCGGCTGTTGAGAGAATTGGGTACCGACCACAGGGAAGGCCATGCGGAATCCTGACGAGCTCTACACCTGGCATCGCGATGTCGACTTCGACACGCCGCCGGTGCTCCTGCATGCCTTCTCGGGTTTCGTCGATGCGGGTAATGGCGTGCGCATTGCCGCCGATCACATCCTGGAATCCTGCGATCATCACCTGATCGCGACCTTTGATGTCGATGAGGTGCTCGACTATCGGGCGCGTCGCCCGCGCATGTCGTACGTCGTCGATCACTTCGCCTCGGTCGACATTCCGCAGATCTCCCTTCATGAGGTGACTGATCCCACGGGCGCGCGTTTCCTTCTACTGGTCGGCCCCGAGCCTGATTACCAGTGGCAGCGGTTCATCGCGGCCGTGCAGGGCATTGTCGACAGATTCGACGTGCGCCTTGCGGTCGGGCTCTCGGCGATCCCGTGGCCTGCGCCGCATACGCGTCCGCTCGGCCTGACCATCCACGGCAGCGAGCCCTCGCTGGTGGCCGGATTCACGTCGGTCATCGGCGAGATCGAGGTGCCCGGGCACGTGGGGGCGATGCTCGAGCTGAGCCTGGGCGAGCAAGGTGTTCCGTCGATGGGCGTCACGGCGCAGGTGCCGCACTATCTCGTGCAGTTCGAGTACCCCCGCGGTGCACAGGCACTGATCGAGGGAGTCAGCTCGGTAACCGGACTTGCTCTGTCGAGCGCCGGGCTGCAGGCAGTCGCCGATGCCGCCGATCGTGAGGTGGCCACTCAGCTCGAGGGCAATGAGGAGTTCGGCGTGATCGTGTCGACCCTCGAGGCGCAGTACGACCAGCTCGCCGTCGGGCAGGCCATGGCCGCCGGCCTGTCGGAGCTCACCCCCGATGGCGAGATGCCGACCGGCGACGAGATCGCGGCCCAGGTCGAGGAGTTCCTCAACGGCCTGCGCGATGACGATGAGCGCAAGGACGCCTGAGCACCGTACTCATCCCACGCCGGTGTGCGCGGCCCGAGGCTCGGAGAGGTCGGGCTACGTGCAGCGCGTTCCGCGAGCAGGAAGCGTGCCAGACACGAAGTAGGTGTCGACAGCGGAATCAATGCAGCGATTCCCGTTTCCGTAGGCCGTGTGGCCATCGCCGACATAGGTCAGCAGTCGCGCCGTGCTCAACTGGTTGGACAGTGCAACCGCCCAAGGGTACGGCGTGGCCGGGTCATAGG
>JBEGLG010000186.1:0-3188 GCA_041183645.1 Actinomycetota bacterium
GCGGATGGAACATCACCGGCGACATCTTCGTGATCGACGAGACCGGCCACTTCCATTACGTCTCGCGCTCTGACGACATGATCGTCTCGAGTGGCTACAACATCGCCGCTCCCGAGGTCGAGAATGCGCTGATGCTGCACCCGGCCGTGGCCGAGACTGCCGTGATCGGTGCTCCCGACGAGGATCGCGGGCTGATCGTGAAGGCATTCGTGGTCGTGTCAGCAGGGTATGAGGCGAGTCCGGCGCTCGTGAAGGAACTGCAGGATCACGTCAAGGCGACGATCGCGCCGTACAAGTACCCGCGCGCCATCGAGTTCGTCGATGAGTTGCCGCGCACGGCTACCGGGAAGCTGCAGCGTTTTCGATTGAAGGACTAGCGAGCTACAGCACGCGCGCCGGCAGGCTCGCGATGCCGTTGACGAAATTCGAATTGGTGCGCTGCACGGGCCCGTTACCCTCGAAGTGGATGCCCTGCTTGATCATCTCCTCGAGCAGGATCTTGATCTCGATGCGAGCGAGCGGAGCGCCGAGGCAGTGGTGCGGTCCCTTGGCGCCAAAAGAGACCTGCGGCGGCCTGATGTCGCGGGTAATGTCGAAGCTCAGTGGATCGACGAACTCGGTGTCATCGAAATTCGCCGAGGCGTACCACATGACCACCTTGTCGTTCTCCTTGATCGGCACGCCGTGCAGCACGGTGTCCTTGGTCGCCGTGCGACGCATGTACATCACGGGCGTAGCCCAGCGAATGATCTCCTCCACCGCATTGTCAACGAGCTCGGGGCGCTTGTAGAGAAGCTCGAGCTGCTCGGGGTGGTGAATGAAGGCGTCGATGCCGTTGCTGATCGCGGTGCGAGTGGTCTCGTTTCCGGCGAAGACGAGCACATGAAACATGTTCGTGAAGTCATAGTCACTCAGGCGGTCGCCATCTTCCTCGGCCTGCACCAGGGTGGTGACGAGATCGTCCTTCGGATTCTTGGTGCGCTCCTCGCGCATTCCGCGGCCGTACTCGAAGAGCGCATGCGAGGCGGGCGAGCTGAAAGGCAGCAGTTCGAGCGGCGTGGTGTTGCCGTAGGCGTCGGGAGCAACTCCGCTGGAGTCGATGAGCTCGTCGGAGAGCTGCACGAGGTAGTCGGTGTCCTCCTCCGGCACGCCGAGGATGTTCACGATGACTCGAATGGGCAGGGGAGCGGAGATCGCCTGCACCACGTCGACAGTGCCTGCCTCGCGGGCATCGCGCAGTAGCTGAGATGCAATATCGCGCGTGACTTCCTCGTATCCCTTGACCTTGCGGCCGGTGAAGGCGGGGATGCCGAGCTTGCGCAGGCGCACGTGCTCGGGCGCATCGGTATCGATGATCGAGCGACGGGCCGTCATCTGCTCCTCGGTGAGGTCGGGCAGATTGGTCATGCCTCGCGCACTCGAGTAGGTGAAGGGATCGCGCGTGACCTCGGTGACGTCGGCATAGGTCGTGACCGCCCAGTAGGGGCGACCCTCGTACATGCGCTGTGCAACCGGCTCGGTGCGACGCATCTCGGCGAAGACCGCGTGCGGGATGCCGTTCGCATACGACGCGGGGTCGGTGATGTCGATATCGAGATGCGCGCTCATGCGTGGGCTCCAGGAACGAGGACGAAGCGCCCGTTGACCTGGCCCTCGTGCAGGCGCTCGTGCGCGCTCTGCGCCTGCTCGAGCCCGATGACTTCGACCTCGGAGTGAAGGTCATGCTGCTGCGCGAGGGCGACGAGCTCGGCCAGCTGATCGCGTGAACCCCACACCGATGTCATGAAGTGCGCCTCATGAGGCACAACCCCGAAGCCGAAGGGGATGGTGCCGCCGAAGAGTCCGACGGTCACGCTGATCCCTTGGCGTGCCACGTGATCCCGAGCCGTCTGCACCGTGGTCTCGGCGCCGACGAAATCCACGACGGCCGTGAAGGTGCCCTCCACCTCGCCGGGGGCGACAGCCGAGTCAGCGCCGAGCTGCAGTGCGAGTTCGCGCTTCTGCGGTGAGGCATCCACGACAACGATCTCGGCCTCGGAGCGAATTCGCAGGAACTGCAGGCCGTACTGGCCGAGCCCTCCGGCACCGATCACGAGTGCTCGCGGATGGGGCACGCCCTTGCTCGGAGCTGCGGCGAGGAAGGGCAGGGTGTGGTCGACGGCGCGGTACGCGGTCAGGCCACCACAGGCCAGTGGTGCTGCCTTGACGGGGTCGAGGTTGCCGATGGGGATGAGGTAGTAGTCGTCTTTTACCCAGATGCGATCGGCGTAGCCCCCGGGGGTGAACAGACCGATTTCCTGGCTATTGGGGCAGATCATCTCCTGCTGCGAGGCGCAGGCGAAGCAGCCAGGCTGGCGGCAGCCCCAGCAGGCGTAGACCAGGCAGTTGCCGAGGGTGGGATGCGCAACAACCACCTCATGCCCCATGGTCACGGGCATGGGCACGGGGAAGTCGCCGGACGACACGTGGAGATCGGAGTGACAGATGCCGCAGGCCAGCACATCGAGGACGGACTGGTGCGGGCCGCCGGCTGGATCGGTGACCGGATCAGGCACGTCGATCAACTCGAGGGGGGTGCCGGGCGATGTCAGGACAACGGCGCGCATCGGTTCTACTTTCTGCGATATTTCCCTCTGAGGGGCCTGTTCTGAGACTACATTTATCAAGTATCTAATTCACTCTTTTGGAGGATTCATGTCCTGGGACCCCGCCGAGCGCGATCGCGTTGCCGCCCTGTGCGAGGAGCATGGCGTGCACACCGTCGAGTGCGTGATCGTCGACAGCTGGGGAATGCCCCGCGGTAAGCGCCTGCCGGTCAAGCAGTTCCTCCGGGGCTCGGGCTACGCGATCGCGAGCGTCGTCTACAGCTGGGACCCCACCTGCTTCATCTTCGATACGCCGTGGGTCTCCGTCGACGGAGGCGTGCCCGATATGCACGCCATTCCGGATCTCTCCAGCTTCCGCATTGCCGGCTGGACCGAAGGCGTCGCCATCGTCATGTGCGACACGGTGACTGTCGATGGCCACGAGCCGATTGCCATGGACGCCCGCCACATGCTCAAGAAGCAGCTCGCCCGCGCTGAGGCGATGGGCTACGGGGTCGATGCGGCGTCGGAGCTCGAATGCCATTTCTTCACGCCGGACTGGAAGCCGATCTACGACGACATTAACTGCTACTCCATCTACCG
>JBEGLG010000187.1:0-7071 GCA_041183645.1 Actinomycetota bacterium
CGGCAATCGCGACCGCATCGGCGGCGTCAGCGGGGGTCGGCGGCGCAGGCAGCCGCAGAATTCTCGTGACCATCGAGGTGACCTGGGCCTTGTCGGCGCGGCCATTGCCCGTGACTGCCGCCTTGACCTCCGTAGGCGTGTGCGAGGCCACCGGGATTCCGTGCCGGGCAGCCACCAGGAGACCCATGGCAGCCGCCTGGGCCGTACCCATGGCGCTGCGCACATTGTGCTGACTGAAGACGCGCTCGATGGCCACGGCGTCGGGGGCGAATTCGCCCACGAGTACCTCGATCGCCCTCTCGACCAGAAGGAGGCGCTCCGCGAGAGCGAGATCAGGCGAGGTCGTGATGACCCCGATGTGGAGGGCCTCGAGCTGTCGGCCGGGCGCGCCGGAGATCACGGCCACCCCGCAACGGGTCAGGCCGGGATCAATGCCGAGAACGCGCACGAGCCCTCCGAGAGTTATCCGAACATGTGTTCGACACTCTAATCGGCTCCCCGCGCCGCGCCAAGCACTGAGGCGGCGCGCCGCCCTCGCGGCACGACTAGTCGATGGCCGCCATGACCTCGTCGCTGACATCGAAGTTGGCATAGACGTTCTGGATGTCGTCGCAGTCCTCGAGGGCCTCGATGAGCCGGAAGACCTTGCGGGCCCCCTCCTCGTCGAGTTCCACGGTCATGGTCGGCATGAAGGTCGAATCTGCCGATTCGTAGTCCATGCCGGCGGCCTGGACAGCGGTGCGCACCGCCACGAGATCAGTCGCCTCCGAGACCACCTCGTAGGACTCACCGAGGTCATTGACCTCCTCGGCACCGGCATCGAGGACCACCATGAGGAGATCGTCCTCAGTGAGCTCAGGAGTCTTCGGCACGATCACGACACCCTTGCGAGTGAAGAGGTAGGACACCGAGCCCGGGTCGGCCATGGATCCGCCATTGCGGGTCATCCCGACACGCACCTCGCCGGCTGCGCGATTGCGATTGTCGGTGAGGCACTCGATCAGTACCGCAACACCGTTGGGGCCGTAGCCCTCGTACATGATGGTCTGCCAGTCAGCGCCGCCGGTCTCGGCGCCCGAGCCGCGCTTGACCGCCCGCTCGATGTTGTCGGCCGGCACTGAGCTCTTCTTGGCCTTCTGGATGGCGTCGTAGAGAGTCGGGTTGCCGGCAGGGTCGGCGCCGCCCGTGCGTGCGGCAACCTCGATGTTCTTGATCATGCGCGCAAAAAGCTTGCCGCGCTTGGCATCGATGACGGCCTTCTTGTGCTTGGTCGTCGCCCACTTGGAATGGCCGCTCATGCTGCCCGCCTCACCATCTCGACAAAGTACGTGTGAACCCGGGTATCCCCGGTGAGTTCCGGATGAAAGCTCGTGGCAATGAGATTTCGATCTCGGACCGCGACGATCCTACCTTCGGCGGCGCCCGAGCCCACTCGGCCGAGCACGGTCACCTCCGTGCCGATCTCCTCGACCCAGGGCGCCCTGATGAAGATGCCCGGAAAGGGTCCGCCCTCGAATCCCACGAGGTCGATGCCGCCCTCGAAGGAGTCGACCTGACGGCCGAAGGCATTTCGGCGCACGGTCATGTCGATGCCGCCGATGGTCTCCTGATCCGGGCGTCCGTCGAGGATGCGATCGGCCAGCAGGATCATCCCTGCGCAGGACCCGTACATGGGCACGCCAGATCGCGCCGCATCGCGCAGGGGGTCCATGAGTCCGTCGATGACCGCCAGCTTGGAGATTGTGGTCGACTCACCACCGGGAAGGACAATTCCCGATGCCTGGGCAACATCATCAGCCTGGCGAATGACGAATGCCTCGGCTCCGGCTTCCTCGAGGAGGCGTACGTGCTCGCGAACGGCACCCTGGATGCCCAGCACGCCGATGATCGGCGCGGCGGTCACCAGCCTCGATCCTCCAGGCGGTGATGCACCGGAATGTCGGCAACGTTGATACCGACCATCGCCTCTCCGAGCCCACGCGACACCTCGGCGATCACGGCAGGATCGTTGTAGTGACGGGTGGCGCGAACGATGGCCTCAGCCCGCTTGAAGGCGTCTTCGGGGCTTGCGGCACCTGATCCGCTCTTGAAGATTCCGGATCCGACGAACACGCCGTCAGCGCCGAGCTGCATCATCATCGCTGCGTCGGCCGGTGTCGCGATTCCACCAGCGGTGAAGAGCACGACAGGCAGCGCGCGCTTGCGAGCGACCTCGGCCACGAGTGCATACGGGGCCTGCAGTTCCTTGGCCGCAACGTAGAGCTCGTCGTCGGCCATGGAGGACAGTCGATTGATCTCGGCGCGGATCGTGCGCATATGGGTGACCGCGTTCGACACATCGCCGGTACCGGCCTCGCCCTTGGAGCGGATCATCGCGGCGCCCTCGTTGATGCGGCGCAGCGCCTCCCCGAGATTGGTGGCACCGCACACGAAGGGAACCGTGAACTGCCACTTGTCGATGTGGTTGGCGTAGTCGGCCGGCGTGAGCACCTCCGACTCATCGATGTAGTCGACGCCGAGCGACTGGATCACCTGCGCCTCGACGAAATGGCCGATGCGAGCCTTCGCCATGACGGGGATCGACACCTCGGCGATGATTCCGTCGATCATGTCGGGATCCGACATGCGGGAAACACCGCCCTGGGCGCGGATGTCGGCGGGCACGCGCTCGAGGGCCATGACAGCCACGGCGCCGGCATCCTCGGCAATGCGAGCCTGCTCCGGCGTGACGACATCCATGATGACGCCGCCCTTGAGCATCTCGGCCATGCCGCGCTTCACGCGATCGGTACCCACCACTGCAGACGCGTCTGACACGTCGAACCCCTTATGACTTGCGACCTCGCAGCAGGCGCTGCGACGGGCCTCCATCGTAGGGCCTTAGCGCTCGACCAGCCCGACGGGCACGGAGTCGTCCATCTCCCAGGTCTGGGGCCACGGGGCATGCCCGGCAAGCCGGAGGGTGCGCACCAGGAACTGACGTCGAACCGCCCGGCAGGCCCGAACCGCGTCATTGAGGAAGCGTCGACCGAGCTCGACTCGACGACAGGCGGCATCGAGTTCCGCGAGCAGGGCCGATCCGGAGTCGGTATCGCGAATCAGGGCGAGTTCCTCGGGCTCCTCGAGGGCGATGACCAGTGCCTGGGTGAGCGCGCTCTCGGCGGCAGCGCGGGCCAGGTCGTCATGCTCCCCTGCCGTGCGAGCGGAATGCGCTGCCTCGGCAACCACGATGGCAGAGGCGGGATCCATCACGCCTGACGTGGCGATCTCGAGAGCGACCGCCGATCGGCGCAGGAGAAGCGCATCAAGGGCGAGAGCGGATGTGTCAATGCGCTGGTGGAGTCGATCCAGCCGCCCAGCGGTCATGCTCAGGTAGAGCCCGAACACCAGGACGACGAGAACTGCAAGAACGATCCACGGCCACGACATCAGCTGCGTCCCATCAGGCGACCGACGAGCTGTCCACGAAGATCCTCGGTGACATGCTCGCCATTGACCGTGACACTGTCGTACACCGCCAGGACATCGTCGACCACGTGGTCCCAGTCGAAGTCCATCACTCGCTCTCCACCCGCGCGCACGAGTGCTTCACGCGCAGACGCATCCGTCAGCAATTCGACAGCGGCGTCGGCCAGCGCTGCGGAGTCGCCCGTCGGGAACAGTCGTCCCGCTCGCCCATCGGCCAGCACGTTCCGGAACGCCGGCAAATCGGAGGCGAGGACGGCCGTCGACGCAGCCATGGCCTCGGCGAGGACGATTCCGAATGACTCCCCACCGGTATGCGGCGCGACGTAGAGATCTGCACTGGCGAATGCCCGAGCCTTGTCTGTGTCGCTGACCCGGCCCAGGTACACCACGCTGTCACGCACGGCCGGATCGAGGGAGTTGCGCTGATCCTCGATGTCACCCGGGCCGACGATGACAATCTGGACTCCCGGAACCCGGGACACGATCTCCGGCAGCGCGGCGACCTGGACATCGAGCCCTTTGCGCGGCTCATCCATACGACCCAGGAAGACAAGGCTGGGACGCTTCGGGTCGAACGCATCCAGACGGGAATCCGTCATGAAATCGGAGACGCGCACGCCATTGGGGATCAACACGGCATCGCCGCCGAGATGACCCACCAGGAAGCGGCGAGCATCCTCGCTCACCGCAATGCGCGCAGTGATCTTCTCCATGGCTGTCTGCGCGATGTAGAAGCTCGCGGAGAGCACTCGGGACCGCTCTGACGACGAATGCCATGTCGCGACGATCGGGCCACGGCCTACCCAGCAGGCGAGCAATGACAGGCTCGGTGCGAGGGGCTCATGAACGTGCAGCACATCGAAATCACCGTCGCGAATCCAGCGACGCACGCGCACGGTTGCCTTGACGCCGAAACTCAGCTTGGCCACGGACCCGTTATAGGAAACCGAGACCGGACTTCCCCCATCGACCACCCAGTCGGGGACCTCGATACCTTCGTCGATCGGAGCGAGCACGCTGACGTCGTGGCCCCGCGAGATAAGGGTCTGCGCGAGATCGGCCACGTGCGAACGCACGCCGCCAGGAGCATCCCAGGCATACGGGCAGACCAAGCCGATTCTCATAGGTCGCTCACCCAGACCTTCTGCATCATGTGCCAGTCAGCGGGGTGCTGGCGTATCCCCTGGCAGAGCGCATCGGCGAGATCCTGGCACATGACTGATACGCGCTCCGACTTCTCGCCGAACTCGGGGATCGCGACAGCGGGATGTACCTGACCGCGGAGCATCTCGCCGTCGAACCACATCGTGACCGGATGCAGGGCCGCACCTGTCAGCATGGACAGCAATGCGGGTCCGCCGGGAATCCGAGCAGTCTCGCCGAACATCTCGACATCGACGCCATTGCGCCCGACGTCGCGGTCACCGAGGAGAGCCACCAGGCCACCACTGTTCAGCGTGCGCGCAAGCGATCTGATGACGTCGGGTGCTCCGTGCGGGATCACGTTCATGCCCAATGTCTCCCGATATTCCAGGAACTGCCGGAACACTCCCTCGGGCTTCAGTCGCTCGGCGACTGTCGTGACGCTTCCGTAGCGCAGCGCCGCCCAGGCACCGGCATGATCCCAGTTGGCCATATGGCCGGGCACCATGATGATGCCGCGTCCCGAGCTCAGCGCATGATCCATGACCTCGTGGCCGGCCAGATCAAATGTTGACGAGATTCGCGCATGACTCCAGGCGGGCAGTCGAAATGCCTCATTCCAGTACCGCAGATAGCTGCGCATCCCGGCACGACTGAGCTCACGAAGCTCTGGCTGCGAGAGCTCAGGGCACACACGTTGCAGATTGCTCTCCAGCTGCCGCACAGACGGGCCGTCCTTGCTCCAGCTTCGATCGGCCAGGCGACGAAAGAGCGCATCCGAGGTGCTCTCAGGCATGCGCTTGACGGCGCGCCAGCCGAGACCGAAGGCCGCCTCCGTCGCAGCATCGACGACTTCGGCCCTCATGGTCGCAATTGCTCGCGCACGGTCCAGATGCGCTGAATCACCGTGATGAGTCCCAGCGCACCCAGAGCCCACAGCGCAATCGGCAGAACATACGGAACTCCGAAACCGGTGATGAAGACAGCGAGAAGGACGACGATCAGGCGCTCGGCTCGCTCGGCGATTCCCACATTGGCCGTGGCACCCACCGCTTCGGCACGCGCCTTGGCATACGAGGTCACCTGACCCATGACAAGACACAGAAGTGCGGCTGCCGCGACACCGACCTGGTCGTTGATGGCACCCCACAGGACGATGCCGCCGAAGATCGCCCCGTCGGCGACGCGATCCAAGGTCGCATCGAGGAAGTTGCCCCACGGCCCGCTCGTACCGCGCATCCGGGCCATGGTGCCGTCGAGAAGATCGCTGAAGGCAAAGAGCGTGATGAGTAACGGTCCGAGAATGAACCGGCCCGTGGGGAAGCAAATCAGTGCAGTCGCCACTGCAAGCAGGGTGCCGAGAACCGTGATCGCATCGGGTGACACATGCATGCGAAGCAGCGCACGGGCGGGCGGTTCGAGTACCGCACTCATCGCCTTGCGGGCATTCGGGTTGTTGAGCATGTGTCTCCCACGTCAGTAGTCCCCTGATGCTAGCCGCCACTCCCCCACGAGTCGGCTTGCCGCACGTGAGGCAACCGCGAGAGTCTTAGCCCGTGAGCGACAGTCCGCACAGCATTCGCGTGGCCCTCGTGGGCGCGGAAGGCTCCGGCGTACGAACCCTTATCGGCTCCCTTTCCGGATCACTCTCGCCGTCCTCATCAGGCGAGCGCCTCTGGGACGACCTCGTGATTCACCTGAGCGCAGGGCGGCCGACATCTGTCAACCTGACCGACACAGGTCTGCTGGTTGTCGTGGTGTCCGCGAAGCAAGGTGTGCCTTCATCGTTGGCATCGGTCTGGCAGGAGGCCGCCGAGAGGGCAATGCCGGCGGTCGTGGTCGTGACCCATGTCGACGATGCCACGGTCGATCTCGACGAGGTGACGGCAATGTGCCAACGCGTGCTGAGCGATGGCGGCGAGGTTTTCCTCCCCTGGTTGCCGATCCTTGACGATCACGAGGGCGTGTGCGGATTCATCAGCCTGCTCAGCGAGGAGATCGTCGACTGGAGCGACGGCGGGCCCGTCAGGCGCGAGAGCGAGACCCGGCATCAGGAACTGATCGAGGACTCCCGTGCCGAGCTGTGCGAGTCCGTGATGCTGGCCGTGAGCGATGACCAGCTCTTCGCCTCCTACATGTCGGGCACCCCCATCGACGGCGAGACGATTGAGGCGCACATGCACGAGCAGATCGGACGCGGACTCCGTCATCCGGTGCTGGGGGTCGGACTCACCCCCCACTTACTCGGGGTTGGGCTACTGCTCGACACGATTTCCGCGGTCGCGCGGACGCGTGGCTAATTCCAGGCGCCGGAAAGCAGATCGCGCGATTCGCTCAACAACTGAGGCATTGTCTTCGTGCCGCCGATCACGGGCAGGAAGTTCGTGTCACCACCCCAGCGCGGCACCACGTGCTGATGCAGGTGTGCGGCAATACCGGCGCCGGCCAGCGATCCCTGGT
>JBEGLG010000188.1:0-6504 GCA_041183645.1 Actinomycetota bacterium
GCTGGGTAGGCTCACGGGGTGAAGAAGTCGCTTATCGCCCTCGTTGTCCTGCCCATCCTGGCCCTGACGGCCTGCTCGGGATCCTCGGGTTCGTCCTCGCCGTCGGCGTCAGCCGCGGGGAAGACCACCGACTGCGCCGTGCAGGGTGCTCCGACCCCCGTCGCGACTATTCCCGCAGGACCCACGCTCGATGGCGTGACCGTGGTCGTCGAAGGCACGAAGGCCCCGCAGGTAACCGTCGCCGATGGCGCAGCACCGGTCACCGAGCTGGGCAGCCTGGAGATCACGCCGGGCAACGGAACCGCGGCGAAGGCAGGCGACACCCTGACCGTCGACTACTGCGGCATTGGCCTCTCGTCGCAGACCATCTTCGATTCCTCGTGGGCTCGTGGCGAGCCGGCTACCTTCCCCCTCGACGGACTCATCCAAGGCTGGGTTCAGGGCCTGCCGGGCATGAAGGTGGGCGAGACTCGCCTGCTCGTCATCCCCGGATCCCTCGGCTACGGCCCGAATCCGCCGGCAGGTTCCGGCATCGAGCCCGACGAGACCCTCGTCTTCGTCATCACGCTCAAGGATGTCGTCGCATCCTGATCCACCGCACCGCCATCAACGTTCATCCGATTCGCCAAGGAGTGTCATGAGCACCAAGCCCGAGATTGACTTCATCGAAGGTCCCGCCCCGACCGAGCTCGTCATCACCGACATCGTCGTTGGCGACGGAGCCGAGGCAGTGGCAGGCGCACGTGTCGACGTGCATTACGTGGGTGTCGACTTCGAGACCGGCGAGCAGTTCGACGCCTCCTGGGATCGCGGTGAGTCGATTACCTTCCCGCTCGCGGGGCTGATCGCCGGCTGGCAGGAGGGAATCCCGGGCATGCGTGTCGGCGGTCGTCGCCAGCTCGTGATCCCGCCCGCACTTGCCTACGGCGAGGCCGGCAGTGGCCACCGTCTCTCCGGTCGCACGCTGGTCTTCGTCATCGACCTGCTCAACGTCGGCTAGTTCTCGCGCATGGCGGCTCCGCGTATCGACCGCACTGAGCGGCTGCTGAACCTGGTCTTCGCCCTGATGGGCTCCGGGCAGCCGGTCTCGCGCGCGTCGATCGCGGCGTCGATCCCGGGGTATGACCCGGCCGCCGGTCAGGCGGCATTCGAGCGCATGTTCGAGCGCGATAAGGACGAATTGCGCGGGCTCGGCATTCCGATTCGCACCGTGCTTGACGTCAATGGCGATGTCTCCGGGTACACGATCGACCGCGATGCCTACGCCCTGCCCGAGATCAGCTTCACTGCCTCCGAGCGGTCTGCGTTGGCACTGGCAGCCTCGGCCTGGCAGAACGCACTCGTGCGCTCCAGTGCCGCAGCCGGGCTGCGCAAGCTCGAGAGTGAATCGGGCTCCGCCGATCTCCAGGGTGAGAGTCCGGCCTTCGTCGCCCGCATCGATACGGGAGAAGCCTCGCTGCTCAGCCTGCTCGGCTTCCTTCGGTCACGACAGTCAGTCACGTTCGACTACAAGTCGCCTCAGTCCAATTCGGTCGCTACTCGCCACGTGGATCCCTGGGGACTCATCGCGCAGGATGGCGGCTGGTACGTGGTCGGTCACGATCGCGATCGCGATGCGACGCGAGCCTTTCGGCTCTCGAGGATGCGGAGTGAGCCCCGTGCGGCGGGTGCAGTGCTGCATCCCGCACCCGCGGGGGTGGATCTTCGTTCGCTGATCGACCCCGGTACTCGCGGAGGCGATCACGCAACGGCGAGCGTTCGGGTGGCTGCCGGCGGGGCTGCAGGCCTGAGGCGACTGTCCACCGACCTGCTGCCCGCCGACACTGCCGGGATCCTGCACGTGAGCGGTCCCACCCCCGAGTCATTGCTGTCTTCGGTTCTCTTTGCGGGCGACGATGCCGAGGTGCACGAACCGACTGAACTGCGAGAGGCGGTCATCGCCTCACTGACCCGCCTTCGCGATCTGCATGCGCAGGCCACGTCATGAGCGCGAGTACCTCAGCCGAGCGCCTCTCCCGAATGCTCGCCCTGGTTCCCTGGTTGCTGGCACACGACGGCGTGCGCATCGAAGAGGCCGCCGAGCACTTCCAGGTCACTCCGGAGCAGCTCGAGAAGGACCTCTGGCTGCTGATCGTGTGCGGACTTCCCGGGTACGGCCCCGATCAGCTCGTCGATATCGACTTCTGGGATGACGGTCGCATTCACGTGATCGACGCCCAGACACTCGATCGTCCGCTGCGACTGAGCAGTGAGGAGGCGATGTCGCTGCTGCTCGGTCTCCGGCTTCTCGAGCAGGTTCCGGGAGTCCATGACCGCACTGCGATCATCACCGCCGCCGCCAAGCTCAGCAGTGCGGTCGACCTTCCCGACGGCGAGACAGCAGTCTCCGCGCAGCCGCCGATCAACGAGGCGATCTCGGCAGCGATTGCCACCGCCATCACCTTGCATGCCGACCTGATGATCACCTACGCCTCGGGTACGAGCGATCAGGTGACCGAACGTCGAGTCAGCCCACGGCAGGTGGTGCTGGCCGATGGCCGCGCCTACCTGGAGGCCTTCTGCTCACTCGCCGGAGCCCAGCGCACCTTCCGGATGGACCGCATCATGGATGTCCGCGCGGCCACGGGTGCGGCACTCGATCCTGATCAGGTGGTCGTTCACCAGGCTCCGTCCACCGCGCTCCTGGCGGTCGAGCCCGGATCGGCCTGGATCATCGACGTCCTGGGGGCGGAGATTGTCGGAGAGGCAACGGGTGACCGTATTCTCGTCCGCCTCGACTTCGCCGATCCGCGCTGGCTGATCAGGCTCGCCCTGAGCAGGGGAGGGCAGATCGAGGTACTCGAGCCCGCCTCAGCGCGAGCAGGGGTAGCGGATGCCGCCGCAGCCGCCCTGAGGGCGTACGCTGAGGTCTAGTCGTTCGCTCCAGGAGAGGTCGCCCATGTTCAGTCAGCTTCGAGGCTGGGAACTGCCCGCCATCGCGATCATCGCCCTGCTCCTCTTCGGCGGCAAGAAGCTCCCCGAGGCCGCACGCGGGCTTGGTCGTTCGCTTCGCATTCTGAAGGCCGAGACCAAGGGCCTGAATACCGACGAGACCACTGACGCCCCGGCCGACAAGCCGGCCGAGGCACCGGTCGACCGCACCGAGGCCTAGGCCTCCTTGTCTCGAAGTAATCCCACAGCGGCAATGCCGCTGACGGGTCATCTGCGCGAACTGCGCTCACGGCTCGTGAAGTCAGCACTGGCCATTGCCGTCGGCATGGTGGCGGGCTGGTTCTACTACGACCGAATCTTCGCCTGGCTCAGTGAGCCGTTCACGAGCGTCATCAACGAGGCCCGAGCCCAGGGCCACGTCGTCACCCTGGCGCTCACCGGTGTCGCCGACCCGTTCGTGCTGCAACTGCAGATCGCGGCCGTTGCCGGCCTGGTCGTGAGCTCACCGATCTGGCTCTATCAGTTGTGGAGATTCATCACGCCCGGGCTTCATCGGCATGAGAAGCGGTGGGCCATTGCCTTCGTTGCCGTGGCCGTGCCGCTGTTCGCCGCGGGTGTCCTCCTGGCATACACCGTGCTGCCTTACGGCCTGCAGATTCTCTTCGGCTTCACGCCTGAGAATGTCGAGAACATCGTCTCGGTCGACAAGTACCTGAGCTTCTTCATTCGGATGATTCTCATCTTCGGAGCGGGATTCCTGGTGCCTCTGATCCTGGTGGCGCTGAACTTCGCGGGCATCCTCACCGGCCGCAGGCTCCTGTCATGGTGGAGATGGATCATCTTCATCACCTTCCTATTCGCCGCCGTCGCCACTCCGACCGGTGATCCGATCAACCTCTGCCTGCTCGCGGTGCCGATCCTCGTGCTCCTCGCCCTGGCAGTCGTGGTGTGCCTGATCAATGATCGTCGCCGACGCGGCCGTCGCAAGGCTGCCGGCGAGGTCGACTACGACGAGCTCGACGACGACCAGATCTCGCCGCTGCCACCCTCGACACCGATCGACTAGCCCTGTGACTCCACGCGCGTGGGGGAGAGCCGCGACCCGACAGGGCCAATAGTCTGATCACATGCCGTCGCCCGCTGAACGCTATGCCGCGGCGAAGGCCCGGCAGTCCGAGCGCGACACATTGCTCACCGCCTTCGCCGAGGCCTATGAATTCGGGCTCGATGGCTTCCAGATCGAGGCGTGCAAGGCGCTCGAGGCCGGTCGCAGTGTGCTGGTCGCGGCTCCGACCGGTGCGGGCAAGACCATCGTGGGCGAGTTCGCCATAGAGCTGGCGCTGGCTGCCGGCCGCAAATGCTTCTACACGACTCCGATCAAGGCGCTGTCGAACCAGAAGTTCCACGATCTTGTCGATCGCCACGGACCCGAGAAGATTGGCCTGCTGACAGGCGATACGAGTGTCAACAGCGAGGCACCCATCGTCGTCATGACCACGGAAGTGCTGCGCAACATGCTCTACGCCGAGAGCAACACGCTCCGCGAGCTCAGCTATGTGGTCATGGATGAAGTTCACTACCTCGCTGACCGCTTTCGCGGTGCGGTGTGGGAGGAAGTCATCATCCACCTGCCCGCATCGGTCACCGTCGCTGCGCTCTCGGCGACTGTCAGCAACGCCGAGGAGTTCGGTGCGTGGCTCGAAGCGGTGCGCGGCGATACCGAGATCATTGTCGAGGAGCATCGCCCGGTACCGCTGTGGCAGCACGTGGTGGCCGGCCATCGCATGTACGACCTCTTCGTCGACGACGAGCAGACCATCGTCAATCCGGAGCTGACTCGCATTGCCCGCGACGAGATCCAGAGGGCCAAGCTCGGCAAGGGTCGCGGTGGCAACAGGCAGCGTGGCGCGCACGTACCCTGGCGCACCGATGTCATCGAACGGCTCGAGCAGGCCGAGTTACTGCCAGCCATCTACTTCCTCTTCAGCCGCAAGGGCTGCGACGATGCCGTGAGCCAGTGCCTCGCGGCCGGGCTCAGGCTTGTGCGTCGCGATGATCAGACTCTCATTCGCTCCATCGTCCTCGAGATGACCCGATCCCTGCCGGATGAGGATCTTGATGCACTCGGCTTCGGTGAATGGCTCGACGGACTCGAGCGCGGAATTGCCGCACATCATGCGGGCATGCTTCCGGTGTTCAAGGAAGTCGTCGAGCACCTGTTCCAGCAGGGGCTCCTCAAGGTGGTCTTCGCCACGGAGACCCTCGCACTCGGCATCAACATGCCGGCTCGCAGCGTCGTGCTGGAGAAGCTGGTCAAGTGGAATGGCGAGACCCACGTCGACCTGACACCGGGGGAGTACACGCAGCTGACCGGCCGCGCCGGGCGCCGCGGTATCGACGTCGAGGGCCACGCAGTCGTGCTGTGGCACCAGGGCATTGACCCGGTCAACCTCGCGGGTCTCGCGTCGACTCGTACCTACCCCTTGCGCTCCTCGTTCCAGCCGTCGTACAACATGGCGGTCAACCTGGTCTCGCGCATGGGGTATCGACCGGCGCGAGAGGTTCTCGAAACCTCCTTTGCCCAATTCCAGGCTGATAGATCCGTCGTGGGCCTCGCCACTCAGCTGCGCAAGGTCGAGGACGCCATGCAGGGCTACCGCGACTCCATGACCTGCCACCTCGGCGACTTCGAGGAGTATGCACGGCTGCGCGATCGGCTCTCCCAGCGCGAGAAGGCCATGACACGCGATGCGAGCTCTCGACGGCGCGATGCGGCGGTGGATTCGCTGCGCAAGCTCAAGCCCGGTGACGTCATCTCGGTTCCCGGCGGCCGGCGCGCGGGGCTCGTGCTCGTCCTGGATCCGGGAATGCGCCATGCGACCGACGAGCCGCGACCGATGGTGCTCACCCTCGAGCGCCAGGTGCGCCGGATCTCGAGTGTCGAAATCACCTCGCCGGTCGAGGCCATCATGCAACTGCGCATCCCCAAGGGCTTCAATGCGCGCAATGCTCAGGCCCGACGTGAACTCGCGCAGGTCCTGGCGAACGCCACGCGTGACCTGCCACCGGGCCAACGACACCGCAAGGCAGGCTCCGGCGAGGACGCTGAGATCCTCGAACTGCGAGCCGAGCTGCGGCAGCATCCGTGTCACGGGTGCGATGAGCGTGAGTCTCACGCGCGCTGGGCCGAGCGACTGATGCGAGCCCACCGCGAGGTGGTCGACCTCGAGCAGCGCATCAACGGCCGCACCAACTCCGTGGCGAGGCGCTTCGATCGGGTGTGCGAGGTCCTGGCTGACCTCGGATATCTCGAGGGCAAGGGTGAACAGATGCGCGTCACTGAATCGGCCTCGATACTCACTCGCCTCTACTCCGAGTCCGACCTCCTGGCGGCACAGTGCATTCGCGACGGCATCTGGGGTGAACTCGAGCCGGCAGATCTGGCCGGCGTTGCGTCGGCTGTCGTGTTCGAGTCCCGCAAGCTCGATGAGGACGAACCGGTGATGCTGCCGCGCGGCGTCGCAGGGTCGACCATCTCGACGATGCTCGGAATCTGGGAGAGCCTGCATGAGG
>JBEGLG010000189.1:0-17513 GCA_041183645.1 Actinomycetota bacterium
CCGCGTGACCAACACCTGCGAATACTCCGCCGCCTCCGGACTCACCGAGCTCGTAAGCGGATTCTGCATGCTCGGTGAGGTCAATGCCCGCAACCTCATCATCCTTGGTGATTCGGATGCCTATTGTGTACTTCAGCAGCAGGCCGAGAATGCCCGCCACGATGAGCGAGTAGAACAGCACGGCGAAGGCGCCAATGGCCTGCTTTCCGAGCTGGTCGGCACCACCGCCGTAGAACAGGCCGTTGACGCCGGCCGGGGCCAAGTCGGTGGCCAGGAAGCCGATGGCCAGGGTGCCGATGAGGCCACCTACGAGGTGAACGCCGACGACGTCGAGAGAATCGTCGTAGCCGAGCTTGTACTTCAGGCCAACGGCGAGCGCGCAGAGCACGCCGGCTACCGCACCCAGGATGATCGAACCAATCGGGCTCAGGGCCGAGCAGGCGGGCGTGATGGCAACCAGGCCAGCCACGATGCCCGAAGCCGCGCCGAGTGACGTGGCGTGGCCATCGCGAACCTTCTCGACCACGAGCCAGCCGATGCCTGCGGCGCAGGTGGCCACGAAGGTGTTCAGGAAGACCACCGAGGCCGCATTGTTCGCGGCAAGCGCCGAGCCGGCGTTGAAGCCGAACCAGCCGAACCACAGCAGGCCGGCGCCGATCATGACGAGCGTCAGGTTGTGCGGACGCATCGGGTTCTTCTTCCAGCCGACGCGGCGCCCGATCACGATCGCGAGAGCAAGACCCGCCGCGCCCGCATTGATGTGCACCGCTGTGCCGCCGGCGAAGTCGATCACGCCGAGCTTGAAGATCCAGCCGCCCGCGGCCCACACCCAGTGAGCGACCGGGAAGTAGACCAGGGTGGCCCACAGCGCCGCGAAGATCAGCCAGGCGGAGAACTTCGTGCGATCGGCGATAGCGCCGGCGATGAGGCCGACGGTGATGCAGGCGAACATCGCCTGGAAGGCCACGAACGCCATGGCGGGCAGAGCCGCATCCGGCGCATCGGCCATCAGGCTCGTGAGCCACGCATTCTCGGTGATGCTGCCCAGCAGGCCGGTGTCACCGACATCGGTGCCGAAGGCGATCGAGTAGCCGAAGGCGACCCAGAGGATGCCGACGACGAAGAGTGAGCCCATGACCATCATGAGCATGTTGAGTACGGACTTCGATCGGACCATGCCTCCGTAGAAGAAGGCGAGGCCCGGGATCATGAGCAGGACCATCGCGGCGCTGGTCAGCACCCACGCGGTATTGCCCGTATCAAGAGCGGATTGCATGCGAGTCTCCCTCCAAGGCTTGTGTTGCTCGCTGGAGTGAGAATGTTCGACACGCGTTTCCGCGGGAGACGGCTCGTGTTACCGGCGCATCACGAAATGGGCGGAGTCGTTTCGGGCGTGTTACGAATGAGCGGATCAGGCAAGCAAGGCGTCGACGAAGGCTGCCGGATCGAACGGAGCGAGGTCGTCGGGCCCCTCGCCCAGGCCTACGAGCTTGACCGGAACGCCGAGTTCGCGCTGCACGGCCACCACGATGCCGCCCTTGGCGGTTCCATCGAGCTTGGTGAGGGCGATGCCCGTGACATCGACGACCTCGGAGAAGACTTTCGCCTGGCTCAGGCCGTTCTGGCCGGTAGTGGCGTCGAGGACGAGCAGCACCTCGTCGACGGGAGACTGCTTTTCGACGACGCGCTTGACCTTGCCCAGTTCGTCCATGAGTCCGGTCTTGGTGTGCAGTCGCCCGGCGGTGTCGATCACGACCGTGTCGACATCGGATGCCGCGCCGATCTGGACGGCATCGAACGCCACGGCCGCCGGATCTCCGCCTTCGGGGCCGCGCACGACGGCGGCACCGACACGATCACCCCAGGTCTGGAGCTGATCTGCTGCAGCGGCACGGAAGGTATCGGCGGCACCGAGAACAACGGTGCGGCCGTCAGCGACGAGCAGCCGGGCAAGCTTTCCCGTCGTGGTGGTCTTGCCGGTGCCGTTCACTCCCACCACGAGGACGACTGCGGGTCGACCCGGAACCTCGGTCACAACGGTGCGGTCCATGCTCGGATCGACCAGCGCCAGGAGCTCCTCGCGGAGCATGGCGTCGACATTCGAAGTTCCCTCGACTCGAACTCTGGTGCGCAGTCGCTCGACGAGCTCCATGGTCGGACCGACTCCCAGATCCGCGACGAGAAGGGTCTCCTCGATCTCATCCCAGGTCTCGTCGTCGATCGAGTCGCGACTGAGCAGTGCCAGCAGGCCCTTGCCCAGGGCGTTGTTCGAGCGGGCCAGACGAGCGCGCAGCCGGCGCAGTCGTCCTGCCGACGGCTCGGGAATCTCGAGATCGGCGAGTTCCGTCAGCTCATCGAGCTCTGCTTCGGAAACGAGGGCTTCCTCGAGGGCGGACTGAAGCTCAACATCGGCGACACCGGGCTCGAGAACCGCGGTCGCGACAGCCGCATCGAGTGAGGGGGCACGCGCCTGACTGTCGTCATCGGGCACTCCCCCGCCGCTTACTCGCGGAGCGGGGGCGGATGGCGCGACGGGAGTGCGGCGACGACCACGCGCGATCACGACGATGGCGATCACGGCGATCACCACGAGGACGATCGCGATTACGGCATAGAGAAGCCCGTTGCTCATGCGGTGGCAGCCTCGGTCTCGCGCAGACGCTGACCGATGACCTGGGTCACGCCATCGCCGCGCATCGAGACGCCGTAGAGCGCGTCGGCGATCTCCATCGTGCGCTTCTGGTGAGTGATCACGATGAGCTGCGAGTTATCGCGGAGCTCCTCGATGATGTCGATGAGGCGGCCGAGGTTGACGTCGTCAAGCGCGGCCTCGACCTCGTCGAGAACGTAGAACGGACTCGGACGCGCCTTGAACAGGGCCACGAGGAAGGCCACCGCGGTCAGCGACCGCTCGCCGCCGGAGAGCAGCGACAGACGCTTCACCTTCTTGCCCGGCGGGCGAGCCTCGACGTCGACGCCCGTGTTGAGCATGTCATTCGGATCGGTGAGGATCAGTCGGCCCTCGCCACCCGGGAACAGGCGAGCGAAGACACCCTCGAACTCGCGCTCGATCTCCGCATACGCCTCGGTGAACACCTGCTCGACGCGAGAGTCGACCTCCTTGATGATGTCGAGTAGATCATCGCGAGTGCGCTTGAGGTCGTCGAGCTGCTCGGTGAGGAAGCGATGACGCTCCTCCATCGCCGAGAATTCCTCCAGTGCGAGCGGATTGACCTTGCCGAGCAGTGCGAGATCGCGCTCGGCGGCCTTGAGTCGCTTCTCCTGCTCGGCGCGCACGAACGGATAGGGCTCGGGCGCAGGAGCATCGGCCGGAACCTCATCGCCGGGCGACACCGCACTCGGCGGTACGAGAACGCTCGGGCCGTACTCGGCGAGGAGGATCTCGGTCTCGATGCCGAAGTCCTCCATGACCTTGATCTCGAGAGCCTCGATGCGCATGCGCTGCTCGGCACGGGCGACCTCATCGCGATGGACGGTGTCCTTCAGGCGATCGAGCTCGGTGGCCAGTTCGCGCATCTGCGTACGCAGCGTGACGAGCATGGCATCGCGATCCCGCTTAGCGCTCTCGCCTTCGGCGCGCTCGGCAGCCGCCGCGGCGACTGAGCGCTCGACACGGGACAGCGCGATGCGTGCGCCTGCGAGCACGGCCTGGGCCACGACGAGCTCGCGTGCCCGGCGCTCACGACGCTCGATCGCCGCAATGCGTGCCTGGCGCTCGGCCTCGGCCGCTCGCTCGAGCTGTGCCGCCCGAGCCCCGATTGCCGTGACGCGCTCCTCGCCCGTGCGCAGCGCGAGTCGTGACTCGACCTCGTGCTGGCGGGCAGCCGTGGCTGCCTCGGCGGTAGCGACGCGGTTGTCGTCGGCAGTGTCGGGCTCGGGGGCCTCCTGCGCCTGGACGAGCCGGCCCTGCAATTCGCGAAGTGCGGTTTCGTCCTGGGCGAGCGACTCACGCGCCGCAGTGCGGGCCAGAGTCAGTCGCTCGGCCTCGGCGAGTGCAGCACGCGCAACCTGGCCGAGCTGGCCCAGCTGCTCGGCGACAGCAGCCATGCGCGCATCGGACTCGTGCAGGCGCGACAGTGTCGCCTCGACTGCCGCGGATGCCTGCTCCTGGGCGGAGCGTGCGGAAACCATCTCGAAGCGAGCACGCTCGAGCTCGGCAGTGACGCTGTCGAGTTCCTCGCGGGTCTCGTCATACGCCGCCTGAACCTCGAGGAGACTCGGAGCGCTTGTCGAGCCGCCATGCACGACACCGCTGCCGAAGACATCGCCCGCCTCGGTCACGAACACCAGTGACGGGTTGGCGCGGTGTGCGCTCGCTGCAGCATTGACGTCAGCGACGAGCACATGGCC
The DNA here is from genome assembly GCA_041183645.1 of Actinomycetota bacterium. GTDB lineage: Bacteria > Actinomycetota > Actinomycetes > S36-B12 > S36-B12 > CAIKZY01. The sequence goes on from JBEGLG010000189.1 coordinate 4,372, forward strand.
CGCCAGGAGTCGATCCACGGCCGGACGCAGCGAGTCATCACAACGCACGAGATCGCGCAGCCAGCGGCCCGCGGGCGCGTAGCCCGGGTTCGCGACAGGTGACGCGGTGGGATCAGCAATGACGAGTGCGGCGCGACCTGCGTCTTGATCCTTCAGCAGCACGAGCGACGCGACAGCGGAGTCGACACCTCGCACGACAACCGAGTCGGCGACATCACCGAGTGCCGCGGCGACTGCAGCCTGCGCACCGTGCTCGACGTGAAGCAACGATGCGAGCGAGCCGAGCACGCCAGGTACGCGATCGCTCGCGGCTACCAGAACGGACGCCGCATCCTTGCGAGACAGGCCAAGCTCGAGTGCCTCGAGTCGTGCACTGAGAGCCGCGCGCTCGCGCTCCTTGACCGACTCGAGAGTGCGGAGTTCCTCGACACGGGCATCTGCACGCTCGAGCGCCGACTGCGCACCCTCGTGCTCCTCGTCGAGGCCGACCTCGCCCTCGTCGAGACCGGCGACCTGGACCTCGATGGCATGGAATTCGCGCTGCGCAGTCTCGCCACGATCGGTGGCCTCGGCGACGGACGCCGACAGTCGCTCGATCTCCGCGCTGCGGGTCTCGAGTCGCGAATTCGCGGCGTTCACCTGACCGGTGAGACGGGCAAGGCTCTCGCGGCGATCGGCTGCGGCGCGCTCGAGCTCGGCAACTCGACGCTCCTCGGCCGTGGCGGCCTGCTCAGCGGCAGCGCGAGTGCGCTCGGCTTCCGCGAGTGCCTCACGGGCGGCCTCCACCTCGCGACCGAGCTCGAATTCCTGGGCTCGCAGCGAGCGGGCCTCAGCCTCGATCTGCTCGGGGTCGCGACCGGAGGTTTCCTCCTCGGCCTCAGGCTGCAGATTGCGCACCCGCTCGACTCCGAGCTGCACCAGGCCGTTGAAGCGCTCGCTCAGGCCACTGAGCTTGAACCAGGTCTCCTGGGCCGCGGCAAGTCGGGGGGCGTCGGTCTGCGCGACGATCTCGAGCTCACCTTCGCGCGCCACGAGGGTGGCCAGCGAGGTTTCGACCTCGGCCTGGCGCTCGCGCAGGGCGGTCTCATCAGCGACCTCGGCCTCGTGCGCCTCGCGCAGAGTGACCAGGTCGTCGGCGAGCAGGCGCAGTCGGGCGTCGCGAACATCGGTCTGGATCACGACGGCCCGACGGGCGACCTCGGCCTGACGTCCGAGCGGCTTGAGCTGGCGACGCAGCTCGGTGGTGAGATCCTCGAGTCGAGTGAGATTGGCGCCCATCGCGTCGAGCTTGCGCAGGGCCTTCTCCTTGCGACGACGATGCTTGAGGACGCCCGCGGCCTCCTCGATGATGCCTCGGCGCTCCTCGGGCGTGGCCTCGAGAATCGAGGTCAGCCGGTTCTGGCCGATGATGACGTGCATTTCACGACCGATGCCGGAGTCGCTCAGGAGCTCCTGGACATCGAGAAGTCGGCACGGCTGATTGTTGATCGAGTACTCGGAGCCGCCGTTGCGGAACAGCACGCGCGAGATCGTGACCTCGGAATACTCGATCGGCAGGGCCCCATCGGAGTTGTCGATGGTCAGCGAGACCTCGGCGCGACCCAGGGGCGCGCGACCGGCGGTGCCGGAGAAGATGACGTCTTCCATCTTGCCGCCGCGCAGGCTCTTGGCACCCTGCTCGCCCATGACCCACGCCAGGGCATCGACGACATTCGACTTGCCCGAGCCGTTGGGGCCGACCACGCAGGTCACGCCGGGCTCGAAGTGCAGGGTCGTGGCCGAGGCGAACGACTTGAAGCCCTTGAGGGTCAGGTTCTTGAGGTGCACGGTTCTCCGCTGGTCAGGCGCGGGGAAGGGCGCTGAGGACGAATCGGCTCAACCCTATCCCGCGCTCCCTCGGGAGCCGACCGCTATGGCCGCTCGTCGTGGCGGGTTTCGTCTGGGGCTGGCTCGGGCCACGACCGGTTCACCCGGAGTAGCCAGGAGGAGAACTCCCGCCGCCAGGGGAACGACCACGACCGGGCAGCGACGCGCGTCCGGCATCCCTCCCGGGCTGCGCGTCAGGCAGCCCGCCGAGGCCGACCCGCTCCTAGGAGGACAACTCGGAGTCTTGGACTCCAGAACTCATGGCAGGGCGACTGTCATCGCTGGCATCTCGGGCAGGAGAAACTCGAGCGGTTCATGAACTGCTCGCGTCGAATGGTCGACCCGCATCGGTGACATGGCTCCCCCTCTTGGCCGTAGGCATCCAGGGATCTGTCGAAGTAGCCACTCTCGCCATTCACGTTGACGTAGAGGGCGTCGAAACTGGTTCCGCCCTGGGCGAGCGCATCGGTCATCACCTCGCGCACATGGAGCAGGAGCTCACGAGCCTTCGCCCTGCTGATCCCCCCGGTCGCTCGCCTGCCGTGCAGGCGCGAACGCCAGAGTGACTCATCGGCATAGATGTTTCCGATGCCCGAGATGAGCGACTGATCCAGCAGCGCTCGCTTGATCTCGGTGTCCTTCGCGCGCAGTCGAGTGATGAAGTCCTCATCGTCGAAATGGGGATCGAGCGGATCGCGCGCGATGTGGGTGATCTCCGCAGGTACGTGTCCGGCCAGATCGTCCGCGACCAGCTCCGCCGTCATGAGCCCGCCGAAGGTGCGTTGATCGACGAAGCGCAACTCACGACCGTCGTCGTCGAAGCGAATGCGCACCCGCAGGTGCTTCTCATCTGCCGCATCGGCCGGCTGAATGAGCAGCTGCCCGCTCATGCCGAGATGCGCGACCAGTGCGGTGCCGTCGTCAAGCGGAAGCCACAGGTACTTGCCGCGACGACTGACGCAGCGAATTGTTCTCCCCCGCAGCGCAATGTCGAGAGGCCCTTCCTGCCTGCGCACGGCCCGCGCATGGAGCACGTCGACCGCGCGGATCGTGCGACTGCTGACATGCTCCTCGAGACCGCGGCGTACAACCTCGACTTCGGGCAGCTCGGGCATCAGCGACCCGCGATCTCCCGCAGCGCGGCATAAGCCTCCGAGGCCGCCTGTTGCTCGGCGATCTTCTTCGAGCGTCCGACTCCCTCGCCGAGGAACTCGTTGCCGAGGCGCACCCGGGCATGGAATTCCTTCTCGTGATCGGGGCCGTGATCGCTGACGAGATACTCGGGAACGCCGAGACCGGCATCGGCCGCGGCCTCCTGCAGCGAGGTCTTCCAGTCCAGCCCGGCTCCGAGCTCCGACGATGCATCGATAAGTGGGCCGAACATGCGCAGCACGAATTCGCGAGCGACCTCGAGACCGGACGACAGGTAGATCGCGCCGATCACCGCTTCCATGGCATCGGCGAGGATCGAGGACTTGTCGCGGCCGCCCGTCGATTCCTCTCCGCGACCGAGCAGCATGTAGCGACCGAGATCGAGGGTTCGGGCGACCTCCGCGCATGCGCGCGCATTGACCACCGCCGCGCGGAGTTTCGCGAGCTGGCCCTCGGGCACATCGGGAAATCGGCCATAGAGGCACTCGGTGATCACAACGCCCAGAACCGAGTCACCCAGGAATTCCAGACGCTCATTCTCGGGAAGTCCGCCATGCTCATAGGCATAGGAGCGGTGAGTCGTGGCCTGATCGAGGAGATCGCGCTGGACTGCTGCCTGAAGATCAGACTGAAGTGCGACGAGCTCCTGTTCGCGCCGGATGATGCCGCTCATGAGCCGGTGACCAGTGCCGAGAAGGTGCGCTGGGTCTCAGCGACGATGTCGTGCTCGGCAACGCGTGCCGCCAGTCGGATGCAGGCAGCGATCTCCGCCGCCGAACCGGCACCGTGACCCACCACCGTGACTCCGTTGACTCCGAGCAGCATGCCGCCTGCGAAATCTCCGGTCGCGGTCTGGGTCACGAGACGTCGAGCGGGAGCAGGATCACCGTACGACTCGCCCAGGCGCGCTGCGGTCCAGGTGACTGCCCCTTCGATGCCCTTCAGCAGGACATTGCCCGTGAATCCATCGGTCACGATCACCTGGGCGCGATCTCCGCGCGAAACATCGTGACCCTCGACCGGCCCGGCGTAGCGCATGCCGAATCCCGGCAGGATCTTGCGCAGCAGCGAATCGGTGACGGATCGCAATGCATCACCCTTGCCCGGCTCGCTGCCGATGCTCAGCAGTCCGATCACCGGGTCGGCAATATCGAGTGCATGGGCGTAGCACCAGCCGGCGAGCGCGAAGTGAAGGAGAGTGTCGGATGTCGCGTCAAGGACTGCGCCGGCATCGACGAGAACAACCGGACCATGCGTGGCCGGCAGCACGACCGCGAGCGCAGGCCGGGCCATGCCGGGCACGCGCCCGAGGGTGAATGCCGCCGCGGCAACCGCCGCACCCGTGTGACCCACTGTCACCCAGGCATCGGCGAGGCCATCGCGAACTGCCGACGCAGCGACCGACACGCTGAACGTGTCGGATTCACGCAGCAGGGCAAGCGGGTCGGCATCCATGGGCACGACGGAGTCGGCCTCGAGGAGGCGGAGGCGGGAAGGGTTGATCCCGCGTGCGGTGAGAAGTTCGGTCGCTACGACCGAGGGGCCCACGAGGACGAGGTCGATGCCGGGCTCGTCAATAAGAGCCAGGACGGCATCCGCCACGACCTCGGGAGCGCCATCACCGCCGAGGAAATCAACGGCGACGCGGCTCAACGGATCAGACGTCGAGAACGCGACGCTTGGCGTAGGTACCGCAGGTGGGGCATGCGGTGTGCGCAAGCTTCTTCTCGCGGCAGTTAGCGCAGGTCACGATCGCTGCTGCACTGGTCTTCCACTGCGAGCGACGGCTGCGAGTGTTGGAGCGTGAGGTCTTCCGCTTCGGAACGGCCACGGTTCATCCCAATCTGTGTGTACTGCTGAGGTCTCTGCATCGCGAACGGTCAGCGTGAGTGCAGGACCGATGAGCCCCATAAGTGTAGGGCCTCCAGGGGGGTGCGCTTACCGCTGGCTCTCGTCGGGCTCGACGAGGCCGCCGAGGACTGCCCAACGGGGGTCGATCTGCTCGTGGGCGTGTCCGGGGGCCTCCGCGAGCAGAATGCCGCATTCAGGGCACAGGCCCGGGCACTCGGCAGAGCACAGGGGCGCCAGGGGCAGGGCCAGGACCACCGCATCGCGCAGGATCTCGGTGAGGTCAATCAGGTCGTCGTGGATGACCGGGAGCACCTCGTCGTCCTCGCCCTCAGCGACGGGCACGACCTTGCCCCGGGCGTCGGTGGTCTCGTACTCGAACATCTGGGCGATCTCCAGGGTCTCGCCCCAGCCGACGGGCTCCAGGCAGCGAGCGCACTCGCCCTCGACCTCGATGTCAGCCGAGCCGGAGACCCAGACGCCCTCCATGACCGATTCCAGGCGCAAGTCGAGTTCGATGGTCGAATCGACCGGCACGCGAGCCATGACGACTCCGAAATCGGCGGGCGCGGCGACATCGCGCTCAACCGCGATCATCGAGCCCGGTCGCCGCTGCAGCTGGAGGGCACGCGTATCGATGACCAGCGGATCGCGCGGGTCGGGGCCTGCTTGGCTCATCGGCGGTCGTCGTAGAAGTCGCCGGAGGGACCCTCCTCGAAGAACTCGCCTTCTCCCTCGACAGTCTCGGGGGCGAGCTCCTCGTACATCTGGGCACGCAGGCGATCACGACCGCGATCGACCGTCTGAAGAGTCTTGTGCAGGGTGATCTCGAAGGTGGCCAGCTTCGCATCGATGTAGTCATCGGTCTCGCGACGCATCTGCGCGGTTTCGTTCGCCACCTGTCGGCGCAGGGCATCGGCCTCGGAGACCGCGGCGAGGTAGACCTCGTGCTCGGAGACCATGCGATCGGCATCGGCACGCGCACGCTCGAGAACTCGATCGGCCTCGCGTCGACCGTCCTGCACCACTGCCTCGCGATCGGCAAGAAGCTCGTCGGCACGATGAACCGACTCGGGCAGCAACTGGCGAATCTCGTCGATGAGGTCGAGTACCTGCCCGCGATTGACCAGGCATGAGGCGGACAGCGGCATCGACTTGGCGTCCTCGATGAGCACGCCGAGCTCAGTGAGCCGTTCTTGAATATCCACGATGCTCCTTAGGGCATGCTCCTGCGGCACTGTTCCGCGAGGGACTACTTGCCTAGTGTGGCTGAAATCTTGGCGGACAGGCGTTCCAACACGGGGTCGGGCAGCAGGCCGGAGACATCTCCCCCGTAGGTGGCGACTTCCTTGATCAGGCTCGAGGAGATGTAGCTGTAGAGCGGATTCGTCGAGATGAAGAGGGTCTCGACACCTGCGAGCCGGTAGTTCATCTGGGCCATCTGCAGCTCGTAGTCGAAGTCGCTGACGGCCCTGAGGCCCTTCACGATGGCCTTGATCCCGTGATCTCGGCAGTAGTCGACCAGCAGACCGTGGAAGGAGTCGATGCGCACATTGCCGAGCGGGGCGACGGTCTCCTCGAGCATCTGGATGCGCTCGTCGACCGTGAACAGGCTCGACTTGGTCTTGTTGATGAGCACGGCCACGATGACCTCGTCGGCCATCTCGGATGCCCGGGCGAAGACATCGAGATGACCATTGGTCACGGGGTCGAAGGACCCGGGGCATACCGCTGTGCGCATGTCAGGAGCCTTCCGCCGAAGTGTCGCTCGCCGAGCCATCCTCGCCGACACCTCGACCGTACCAAAGGACGGTGTCGCCTAGCCGCCGTGACTGCACCTCCCAGCCCTCGGGAAAGGGTGACTGCGGATCACTCGAGGGTCGTTCGATCACCATGTGCGCACCGCTGGCGAGCCAGCCGGCGGCGACGAGATCGGTCACCAGGGTGCGCATGACCGAGGTCGCCACCTCATAGGGAGGGTCGACCAGCACGACATGGACGGGGTCGGCCAAGCCGGGCCGTGCACGAGCCACCATCGTGGCGTCGGCGCAGAGCAGGTGGGCGCCCTCGAGCCCGAGTGTCGAGATATTGGCGGTGATCACCGAGGCTGCCGCGCGATTGGCCTCGACGAGCCATGCCTGCCGCGCGCCGCGGCTGAGGGCCTCCAGGCCCAGCGCCCCGGAGCCCGAGTACAGATCAAGGACGCAGACGTCAGTCCAGTCGAGATCATCGGCCAGCAGCCTCGACTGCACTGCCGAGAACAGGGACTCACGGACCCGATCCGACGTGGGCCGCGTGCCCTTGGCCGGCACCTTCAGCGTTCGCCCGCGGGCCGCTCCGCTGATGATTCGGGTCATGCCTTCTCCAGGTAATCGGTACTTGCCTCCGCGGTCAGCCGTGCGAGCGCACGTCGCAGCGCCGGATGATCCATCAGTGTCGGATCCTGCCCGATGAGCACCTCGGCGTCGGCACGTGCCTGCTCGATGACGTCGGCATCGCGAAGCACTTCGAGCAGGCGCAGAGAGCTTCGGCGCCCGGACTGGATCGCGCCGAGCACATCGCCTTCGCGTCGCAGTTCGAGATCGAGCTGCGAGAGCTCGAATCCATCGATGGTGCTCGCGACAGCAGCGAGGCGCTCGCGCGCCGGCGAGCCGCTCTCGGAGGCCGTCACGAGAAGGCAGAGACCGGGCAGGCCGCCGCGGCCAACGCGACCGCGCATCTGATGCAGCTGCGAGATTCCGAATCGATCGGCGTCCATGATCACCATGAGCGTGGCGTCGGGAACGTCGACACCGACTTCGATCACGGTCGTCGAGACCAGCACGTCGATGCCATCAACTGCACTGACATCGGAGAAGCGACGCATGATGTCGTCCTTCTCCTCTGGCGACATGCGCCCATGGAGCATGCCGACTCGAACATGCGAGAGCTCGCCGGACTGAAGTCGTTCCGCGAGGTCGACAACGGAACTGAGCGGTGACTCCTCGGTGTCGAGCTCGCCCGGATCACTGGCATCGCCGATGCGCGGGCACACCACGAACACTCGGTGGCCTTTCGCGACCTCTTCGGAGGCTCGCTCCCACACGCGTGCCGCATGCGACGGCTTCTCGCTCACCGGCACCACGTGCGTGGTGATCGGACTCCTGCCCGCCGGCAACTCGCTCAGCGTCGAGATATCGAGGTCGCCGAATACGGTCATCGCGATGGTGCGCGGAATAGGCGTCGCGGTCATGACCAGCACGTGCGGTCGGGTGCCATTGCGCGACTTCGCGGCCAGGGCAGCACGCTGCTCGACCCCGAAGCGATGCTGCTCGTCGACGACCACGAGGGCGAGATCGCGGAATTCCACGCTGTCCTGCAACAGTGCATGGGTGCCCACGACGATGCCGGCCTCGCCCGTGATCACGTCGAGTAGTTCCTTGCGACGGGTTGCGGTGCGCTGAGATCCGGTCAGCAGGGCGACTCTCGTGCCGTGATCGGCACCGCCCAGCTGTCCGCGCTGCGCGAGCTCGCCGAGCATTCGGGTGATCGACCGATGGTGCTGCACGGCGAGCACTTCGGTCGGCGCCAGGAGCGCGGCCTGACCGCCGGAGTCGACCACAGCGAGCATCGCGCGAAGTGCCACGAGAGTCTTGCCACTTCCGACATCACCCTGCACGAGTCGATGCATGGGGTGAGTAGCACCGAGATCCGCGGTGATCTCCTCGCCGATCGACACCTGCCCACGAGTCAGGGTGAACGGCAGTCGTGCATCGAAATCGGTGAGGAGGGGGCCGCCCACGGACTCGCGCGCAGTCGCCGGCAGCGAGGAGAACTCGGCGCGACGCTGCGCCAGGATGGCCTGCAAGCAGAAGGCCTCCTCGAACTTCAGGCGATCGCGGGCCCGCTCGATGTCGTCCATGGACTCGGGGCGATGGATCATCCGCAGTGCGGTCGCGCGATCCACCAGTCCATGCCGCCCGCGAATGTCAGCCGGAATCGGATCGTCGACCTCGCCGAGGGTATCGAGAACAATCCGCACGGCCGCCTGGATCTGCCACGACGTGATCGAGCCGCTCGCGGGATAGACGGGGATGATCGCGCCGGCGAAGGCGGCAGTGGCCTCGGGATCATCCTCGATGCCGTCAGGAAAGAGCACGCATTGCGGATGAGCGAGCTGGCGCTTTCCTCGGTAGTCGGAGATCTCTCCGGAGAAGAGGCCGCTCCTGCCGGCGCGGAATTCGCGCTCGCGCCACTTCTGGTTGAAGAAGGTGACCGAGAGTCGACCCTTGCCATCGGTGATGATCGCTTCGAGGATCGAGCCGCGCCGTGCGCGCATGGCCCGCACGGTCACGCTCTCGATCTCGGCCAGCACGGTGACCGACTCCCCATCGCGAAGGCTCGCGAGATCGCTAAGCTTCCCGCGCTCGGCGTAGCGACGCGGATAGTGATGCAGCAGATCGTCGACCGTCGAGATACCAAAGGCTTTCGCAAGCGCCTTGGCGGTCTTGCCTCCGAGCACTCCGCTCAGGCTGGAATCGAGGATGGTCATCACTCCACGCCGATGATGAGCGGCCAGAGCGGCTGCCCGCCTTCATGAGTGACGACATCAACGAGCGGGTACTCAACAGCGAGCCAACGCGGGATGACATGGCGCATGTGGTCGGTGGCATCGCTGCCGAAGACCAGTGTGAGCAGCTCCGCGCCGGCAGCGAGCATGCTCGAGATCAGCTCGCGCGCCGTGGCATCGAGCTCGGCGCCGATGAAGCGGATATCGCCGTCGACGAGTCCGAGGATGTCGCCCGGTCGACACGTTCCCGCCGAGGTCAATGCCTCGCGCACTGAGGTGGTCAGGGCGCCGTAGTGCGTGGCACCAGCTGCTCGAGTCATCGACACGACGTCATCGTCATAGCGCGCATCAGGTTCGCTGACCGCCACTGCGGCGAGGGTCTGCACGACGGATCTGGTCGGGATCACCGCCACCCGGATGCCCTCGGCGCGCGCCTGCGTCGCGGCGATCTCGGCTACTGCACGTGTGTCGCCATCGCTCGGGAGCACGATGACCTCACCCGACCTGGCGCTGACGATCGCCTCGAGGATCTCGGAGGTCGACGGACGCTGACCCGACGAGGCAGCGACGACGCGCACGCCCTGCTCGCGCAGCAGCTCGGCAATGCCCGAGCCGTGCGCAACGGCGACGATCGCCCGCGACTGCTCGTGCTCGGCAAGCTCATCGGAATGCAGGTAGGTGATGCGCACTCGATACGGGCGCCCGGCCGCCATGCCCGCCTCGACCGCGGCTCCCGCATCGTCGACATGCACATGCACGTTCCATAGACGATCCCCGCCGACGATCACGAGCGAGTCTCCGAGTGAGTCGAGCACTGTGCGAAGCTCGGGAATCGCGGATTCCTCGGCGTCGAGCAGGAACATGACCTCGTATTCCGGGCCGGCATAGTCAACGCCCGAGCGTTCCTCGATCGGAGTCACCACTGCCCTCGGCGCGATCGACCGAGGCCGGCGCACGCCTTCGACCACCTCGGCGAGGGCATCGAGCACCACCACGAGCGCCTGTCCCCCGGCATCGACCACGCCCGCCATGCGCAGGGTCTCGAGCAGCTCGGGCGTGCGCTCGAGAGCCCGCCGAGCGCTGTCGGCAGCCCGGGTCAGCACCTCCGAGGTATCGGTCACCCCGGCATCGACGGCCTCCTGGGCTGAGTCGGCAGCGGCACGGGCCACGGTCAAGATCGTGCCCTCGACCGGCCGGGCCACCGCGGCGTAGGCGAGGTCGGCACCTCGGCGAAGCAGTCGGGCAATCGCTCGGCCGTCGACCGGATGATCGTCGGGGAGTTCGCCCAGCACATCGCCCGTGCCCTTGAGGATCTGCGACATGATCACGCCCGAATTGCCCCGAGCGCCGAGGAGTGCCCCGCGTGCCAGGGCTCCGGCTGCAGCCGCCCGACTGCGGCTCTCGCCCAGGGCCTGGTCGACGGCCGCGCAGGCAGCCTCCATGGTGAGGTAGACATTCGTTCCGGTGTCGCCATCGGGGACCGGGAAGACGTTGAGGCTGTCGATGCGGGCCCGGGCATCCTCGAGACCGTCCAGGGCGGCATAGGCCCATTCCTGGATGGTCGTGCAGTCGAGATCGGCCCGCGCCGTCATATCACCCCTCCGCGAGACCCTCGCCGGGCCGTCACTGCCGAAACCGTACCCTCGATTTGGGCTCCTCACGGGGACTCGGCTAGTCTTAGGCGCTGCCCGTGAGGGGCAGGGCCCCGGCAACGGGTGACCGGATTGAATCTTCTAAGGAGTGCACCGTGGCTGCTGTCTGCGATGTCTGCGGTAAGAGCCCCAGCTTCGGGCATTCGATTTCCCATTCCCATCGCCGCACCAAGCGTCGCTGGAACCCGAACATCCAGCGCGTGCGCACGCTCGTGGGCAAGACCCCCAAGCGCCAGAACGTCTGCGCAGCCTGCCTGAAGGCCGGCAAGGTCGTGCGCGGCTAGTTCGCCTCCACACTTCCATCAGGCGCGCGGTTTTCCGCGCGCCTGATGCATGTCCGGGCTAGAAGTGCCGGTGCCCGCCGCGCGAGGTATCGCGTACCCCGTCAATGACAACGCCCGGACCTTGATCGTCGGGAGCCTCCACGACGCCGATCTCGATGAATCCGGCCGGCAGCCTTCGCTTGCCGCTGAAGGTCGCGAGTAGGGCGTGATCCTCCCCGCCGGTGAGCAGCCACAATCGTGGATCGACGTTGTACGCAGCCGCGGTAGCACGGATCTCCTCGGGGACCTCGAGTGCGGCGCTGGTCAGCGACATGACTACGTCGGAGGCCTCGGCGATATGTCGCGCATCGGCGATGAGTCCGTCGCTGATGTCGATCATGGAGGTCGCGCCGGCCTTGGCGGCGCGGGGCCCGGCCGCGTAGGGCGGTTCCGGGAACCGATGTGCGTTGACGAGTGTGCGCGGCGAGCGGAAGCCGCGCGTGAGCACGGCTAGTCCGGCGGCCGACCAGCCCACCCGACCTGCCAGCGCGATGCGATCGCCGACCTTGGCGCCGGAGCGCAGCACGGGCGCGGCCTCGGAGAGATCTCCCAGTGCGGTCACCGAGATGACAATGCTGTCGGAGGCCGAGATATCGCCTCCGACGATGCTCGCGCCGACCAGCGAGCATTCCTCGGCCATCCCGCTCATGCACTGCAGTGCCCAGGCAGCGGGAAGGTCTGCGGGTGCCGCGAATGCCACCACGAGCGCCGTGGCCGTTCCGCCCATGGCCGCGATATCCGCCAGGCTCGCTGCCGCGGCCTTGCGACCGATGTCGACGGCTGTCGACCAGTCGCGACGGAAATGGCGCCCCTCGATCAGGATGTCGACGGTCACGAGCGTGCGCCCGTCGGGTGCGGCCACGACCGCGGTGTCGTCGCCCGGGCCGACGATCACATGACGATTGCTCGCCAGGCCGGACGTCAGTCGATCGATGAGCTCGAACTCCCCCACATCGCCCAGAGTGCCGTCACTTGCCATGTCAGCGGAGCCCCGTTCCTCGGCGCAGGGCATCGGCCACGAGCGAGTCGACTAGGTGCACGTAATCAACGCCGGAGACATCCCACATGCGCGGGAACATCGAGATCGGAGTGAAGCCGGGCATCGTGTTCACCTCATTGACGATGACTGAGCCGTCGGGCAGCAGGAAGAAGTCGACGCGTGCGAGTCCCTCGCAGCCGAGTGAATCGAAGGCGACGACGGCGAGCTCTCGCATGCGCGTCTCGACCGCTTCGGGAATGTCAGCGGGAACGACGAGATCGGCGGCATCCTCGAGGTACTTGGCAGCGAAGTCGTAGAACTCATGCCCGGAACGCACGATAATCTCGGCGCAGCGACTTGCGCGCGCGACTCCCTGCGCATCGACCATGACGGCGCACTCGATCTCGCGTACGCCCTCGATCCCTGCCTCGATCACCAGGCGTGGATCATGCCGGCGTGCCTCGAGGATGGCGTCGTCGAGCTCCGCAGCCGAGTGCACCTTGGTGATGCCCTGGGAGGAGCCCGCGCGTGCCGGCTTCACGAAGAGCGGGAAGCCGAGCTCGGCTATGCGTGCTCGGCAGGCCGCCGGATCAGTGCGCCAGTGATGATCGGTGATGACCGCGTATGGGCCCACGCCGAGACCTGCTGAGGCAAAGAGCGCCTTCATGTAGCCCTTGTCCATGGCCACCGCGGACGCGAGCACGCCGGAGCCCACATACGGGATTCCCGCGAGCTCGAAGAGTCCCTGGACGGTGCCATCCTCGCCGTAGGGG
>JBEGLG010000190.1:0-2716 GCA_041183645.1 Actinomycetota bacterium
GAGGATCGCGAGGGCGAGGCCATCAGCTGGCACCTCATGGAGGTGCTGCGCCCGAAGGTCCCGGTGCAGCGCATGGTCTTCAACGAGATCACTCCCGAGGCCATCCGCGCCGCGGTCAACAATCCCCGCGATCTCGACATGCAGCTCGTCGATGCCCAGGAGACCCGCCGCATCGTCGACCGTCTCTACGGTTACCCGGTCTCCGAGGTGCTCTGGAAGAAGATCGGCCGCGAAGCACGCTCCGCCGGTCGCGTGCAGTCCGTGGCCGTGCGACTAGTTGTCGATCGTGAGCGCGAGCGCATCGCGTTCCGCAGCGGCAACTACTGGGACATCCTCGCCGAGTTCGCGCCGGGCAACTTCGATGCGAAGCTCAGCTCGGTCGATGGCATTCGCGTGGCAACGGGCAAGGACTTCGACGAGCAGGGCGTGCTCAAGGGCAATGCGGTCGTGCTGCTCGACGAGCGCGAGGCCAATGAGCTCGCCAATCACCTGATCGGCTGCGACTTCACCGTGCGCTCGGTCGTGCAGAAGCCGGGCACGCGCCGTCCGTCAGCTCCGTTCATGACCTCGACCCTGCAGCAGGAGGCCTCCAAGCGCCTGCGCTGGGGCTCGCAGCGCACCATGCGCGTGGCGCAGGCGCTGTACGAGAACGGCTACATCACCTATATGCGCACCGACTCGACCACGCTGTCGGATCAGGCGCTCAACGCCGCCCGCAACCAGGCGAAGGAGCTCTACGGTCCCGAGTACGTCTCCGAGGTTCCGCGTCGCTACGACCGCAAGGTCAAGAATGCGCAGGAGGCTCACGAGGCCATTCGTCCGTCCGGCGATGTCTTCCGCACCCCCGGCGAAGTGTCGAAGGAACTCCACGGCGATGAGTTCGCGCTCTACGAGCTGATCTGGAAGCGCACCGTTGCCTCGCAGATGGTCGACGCCAAGATCGCGACCACCACGGTCAAGATCGGTGCGACCGCGACCAATGGCAAGGATGCCGAGTTCAGTGCATCCGGCACCGTCACCGTGTTCCCCGGCTTCCTCGCCGCTCTCAAGGACATCACCGAGGAGAGCCTGGAAGACGACGAGCGCGAGCGCGAACTGCCGAACATGAGCGAGGGCCAGATCGTCCACGCCAACTCGCTGAACCCCGCCAGCCACAACACGACTCCGCCGGCGCGCTTCACTGAGGCATCGCTCGTCGCACGACTCGAGGAGCTCGGCATCGGCCGCCCGTCGACCTACGCGTCGATCATGTCGACGATCGTTGATCGCGGCTACGTGTGGAAGAAGGGCTCCGCACTCGTTCCGAGCTTCACTGCGTTCTCGGTGATTCGCCTGCTCGAAGAGCACTTCACCTCGCTGATCGACTACCAGTTCACGGCGAATATGGAGGAAGTCCTCGACCTCATCGCGTCGGGCGAGACCGATCGTGTCAAGCAGCTCGAGGCCTTCTGGCGCGGCGGCGAGAGCGTGAACGGGCAGTTCCCCGGCATCAAGGCGCTGACCGAGGATCTCGGTGCCATTGATGCGCGCGAGATCGCGATCACCCCGATCGAGGGAACCGATGCCTACCTGCGCGTGGGTCGCTACGGCGCCTATGTCGAGCGCGGCGAGGAGCGGGCGAATATTCCGGTCGGCACCGCGCCTGATGAACTCACCGCCCAGCTTGCCGAAGAACTCCTCGCCATGCCGTCGGGTGATCGTCGCCTGGGCATCGACCCCGACACCGGCCTCGAGATCATGTCGAAGTCAGGTCGCTACGGCCCGTATGTCACCGAAGTGCTGCCGGAGGGCTCGCCGAAGTCGGCGAAGCCGCGCACCGCATCGCTGTTCAGCGACATGAACCTCGGCGAGATCACCCTCGACGATGCCCTTCGCCTGCTGAGCCTGCCGCGCGTGGTCGGCATCGACCCCGCCGATGGCGTCGAGATCACCTCGCAGAACGGCCGCTATGGGCCGTATCTCATGAAGGGCACCGATTCCCGCTCGCTCACCAGCGAGGAGGAGATCTTCAGCGTCGATCTCGCGAAGGCTCTCGAGCTCTTCGCCCAGCCCAAGGTGCGCGGACGCGGTGCCGCCAAGGCGCCGCTGCGCGAGATCGGCAACGATCCCACCAGCGGTAAGCCGATCGTGGTGAAGGAAGGCCGATTCGGCCCGTACGTCACTGATGGCGAGACCAATGCCTCGCTTCGCGTGGCCGATGATCCGATGACTGTCAGCGTCGAGCGCGCCAGCGATCTTCTGTCCGAGCGCCGTGCAAAGGAAGCCCTCGAGGGCAAGCCGGCGAAGAAGGTCGCGAAGAAGGCAGTGAAGAAGACCGCGAAGAAGGCGATCAAGGCACCGGCGAAGACCACCGCGCGCGTCGTCAAGGCCACGAAGAAGACTGCGGCGAAGAAGGCCGCCAAGAAGACCGCGGCGTCGGCGCAGTAGCCCATGACCGGTTACTTCATCGCCTTCGAGGGTGGCGAGGGCGCGGGCAAGTCGACCCAGGAAGGCCTGCTCGCCGCGCATCTCGTCGAACGCGGAGTCTCGGTCGTGCGCACGCGTGAGCCGGGCGGAACTCCGGCGAGCGAGGCAATTCGCTCCGTGGTGCTGAACCCCGAGTTCACCGGCCTCGATGCGCGAGCCGAGGCACTGCTGTTCGCCGCGGCTCGCGGCGAACACGTCGCTCGCGTCATCCGCCCGGCGCTCGAGCGCGGAGATGTCGTCATCTGCGATC
>JBEGLG010000191.1:0-3159 GCA_041183645.1 Actinomycetota bacterium
GGCTTCGCGGTGGCGGTTCGAGCTGCCCGGGGTCGACTTCGCCACCGCTCAGGCGGCAGCCGACACCTTCCTGGCCCAGGGCGAGGTGATCGTCGAGCGCCTGATGAAGAACGGCATCCGGAAGTTCGACACGCGCGAGGCAGTGCTCTCCCTCACGGTGAGCGACGAATCGGGCGTTTCGGGCAGCCAGGCGACAGTCGGGCCTGATTCCTGTGCCATACTCGAGGTGGTCACCAGACATGTCACACCGTCTGTACGACCCGATGACCTTCTAGCCGCACTGAGGATCGCAGCTCACCTCGTGCCGCCGGTGCCCCCGCGGGTAACTCGGCTGGCACAGGGGCCGCTGATCCCCGGGAGCACGGACATCGGCGATCCTTTCGCCCTTGACCGAGCAGCCCTCGTCAGCTCTGCCTGACAGGCCGACTCGAGGTTCATCGCCCGGCGGCGTCCTAGCGCACTTCGCTCCGCGGCCGGGAGTCCATGAAGCTTGTTGGGCACTCGATGCCCACGTGAGGTGACTGCGCACTGCGCAGTCCTTGAGGAGTACGGCCAGATGGTCGAGAACACCGAAGACAGCACTGCCACTGCCAAGCGCACCCGTCGTCGCGCCGCCAGCCGCCCCGCCGGTCCGCCCGTCGAGGGCGTTACCCCCGAGCCGGTCGCCGCTGACCTGACCGAGTCGGCTGCCAAGCCGGCGAAGAAGGCGGCGAAGAAGACCACCAAGAAGGCCGCGACCAAGGCCGAGACAGTCGAGGCGACAGAGGCGTCTGAGAAGCCCGCGAAGAAGGCGGCCAAGAAGACCACCAAGAAGGCTGCCGCCAAGGCGGAGCCGAATGATTCCGCGGCCACCGCCGAGTCGGCCGTGGCTGCACCCTTGTTCGCGGCACCCGTCTTCGTGGCGCCTGCCGCGGATGCGGAGCCCACTGAGAAGCCCACTGAGAAGCCCGCCGCCCGTCGCGGTCGCGGCCGCGGTGCGCGGTCCACAGTCGAGGAGTCGACCGAGACCTCAGCTGAATCCACTGAGTCCGTCGAGGGCGGCTCCGATGACGATGCCGTGGCCGGCGAGACCGATGAGCAGGCCAAGCGCCGCCGTCGTCGCCGTGGCGGCCGTGGCCGTCGTCGTCGCAGCGACGATGCCGAGGGCAGCGAGAGCGGCACCGACGATGAGGGCTCCGATGGCGAGTCCTCCGACTCCGATTCCGATGACGATTCCGAGGGTGGCAAGCGCCGTCGTCGTCGCCGTCGTCGCGGCGCCGATGGCGATCTCGAGCCGTCGCCCGATGATCCGCCGAACACTGTTGTCAAGGTGCGCGAGCCGCGCGGCAAGGGTCGCGGAGGCAATAGCGACGACGAGGTCAGCAACGTGCGTGGCTCCACGCGCCTGGAGGCCAAGAAGCAGCGCCGCCGCGAAGGTCGTGAGGCCGGACGCCGCCGCGCGCCGATCCTGACCGAGGCCGAGTTCCTCGCTCGCCGCGAGGCTGTCAACCGTGTCATGGCCGTGCGGCAGGAAGGCGATCGCACCCAGATCGCCGTTCTCGAGGATGGCGTGCTCGTCGAGCATTACGTCACCCGAGGCAGCAATAGCTCGATGGTCGGAAACGTGTATCTCGGCCGCGTGCAGAACGTGCTCCCGAGCATGGAGGCCGCCTTCGTCGACATCGGCCGTGGCCGCAACGCGGTTCTGTATGCCGGTGAGGTCAACTGGGATGCCGCCGGCCTCGAGGGCCAGCCCAAGCGCATCGAGTTCGCACTCAAGTCGGGCGATCCCGTTCTCGTTCAGGTCACCAAGGATCCCGTGGGCCAGAAGGGCGCACGCCTGACCAGTCAGGTCTCGCTCCCCGGTCGCTTCCTGGTCTACGTGCCCGATGGCTCGATGACCGGCATCAGCCGCAAGCTGCCCGACAGCGAGCGCAGCCGCCTGAAGAGCATCCTCAAGCGTGTCATGCCCGAGGATGCCGGCGTCATCGTGCGCACCGCCTCCGAAGGCGCACCCGAGGATTCCCTCGAGCAGGACATCCTGCGCCTGAAGGCCCAGTGGGATGACATCAGCGCCAAGGTGAAGAGCTCGAATCCGCCTACGCTGCTGTACAGCGAGCCCGATCTCGCGATCAAGGTCGTGCGCGACATCTTCAATGAGGACGTCAATCAGCTCGTCGTCTCCGGCGAGGCCGGCTACACCGCGATCAACGACTACGTCACCGCGGTTGCTCCCGATCTCTCCACGCGACTCGAGCGCTGGGTCGGCACCGAGGATCTTTTCTCGCACTACCGCGTCGACGAGCAGCTGATGAAGGCACTCGACCGCAAGGTGTACCTGCCCTCCGGTGGTTCGCTTGTCATCGATCGCACCGAGGCCATGACTGTTGTCGACGTCAACACCGGCAAGTTCACCGGTCAGGGCGGCAACCTCGAGCAGACGGTCACGCGTAACAACCTCGAAGCTGCTGAGGAGATCGTGCGCCAGCTTCGACTGCGCGATATCGGCGGCATCATCGTCGTCGACTTCATTGACATGGTGCTCGAGAGCAATCGTGATCTCGTGCTGCGTCGCCTCGTCGAGTGCCTCGGGCGCGACCGCACCAAGCATCAGGTCGCCGAGGTCACCTCGCTGGGCCTGGTGCAGATGACCCGCAAGCGCATCGGCTCGGGGCTGATCGAGTCCTTCTCGACCACCTGCGAGACCTGCGCCGGTCGCGGCATCAAGGTGTCGCTGGCGGGCAATGAGCATGATCACCACGAGTCGCCCAAGAGCCGTCGTCCCGCGAATGCGGTCGATCCGGCCGATGTGGCCGCTCGTGCCCTCGTGGCCGAGGAGTCCGCTGCGGGGGAGTCCGAGAGCGTGGATCAGGAGCTGCCGACGGAAATCGTCGTCGAGGATGTCCCGGATCAGGTTCCCGCGGCCGAGACGCCCGAGACCCCCGAAATGTCCGATTCGAGCCCGGAGGAGGGGTCAGTTTGACCCTAAGGCGGGCCCTTCCGTAGTCTTAGGGCCTGGCTTCCCCCGGGAACGCCGTCTCGCGTGTGTCTTACATGGACCCCGCGTTCAGATTCTTCAAGGAAAAGGCAGGAAATCGTGGTGTACGCGATCGTGCGCGCAGGCGGCCGTCAAGAGAAGGTTGCCGTGGGCGATGTTGTGGTCCTCGACCGTGTGTCGGG
>JBEGLG010000192.1:0-2555 GCA_041183645.1 Actinomycetota bacterium
GTGTTGTCACCGACAACAGGGTGAGCTCAGCCGCGGCCACGCGTCATCTCATTGACGGTGGGCATCGGCGTATCGCCTTCATTGGCGACTACGCGAGCATTGTCACGGCCAATGAGCGGTATCAGGGCTACGTCGACGCGATGGCGGCGGCAGGAGCGCAGGTGTTCCCGGAGCTCGTCATGCGCGATGTGCACGATGCGGCGCAGGCGGCCGAAGCAGTAGGCGCACTTCTCGCGCAGGTGAATCCGCCAACCGCGCTGTTCACCGCGCAGAACCTCATCACGATGGGCGCCGTCGAAGCCTTGCGCGACGCAGGCCTTCAGCATCGCATCGCGCTTGTCGGATTCGACGACTTCGCAATGGCAAACCTTCTCGATCCTGCTGTCACCGTGGTAGCGCAGGATCCCCGTGCGATCGGTCGCCTAGCCGCGACCCTTGTGGGTGAGCGACTGGCAAACCCGACGTCACCGGTAAGCATTCATGTTGTGCCGTCGGCACTCATCGCCCGTGGCTCGGGCGAGATTGCACCCCAGCACTAGTCAGCTGCGTGGGGCTGCTGTCGAGCGGCGAGTGACCAAAGTCGGTGCAATATCAACGATATCGGCGCCTCGACGAGGCTTGTCGATTCGACGGTTGATGAGCTCGACACTCGCCTTCGCCATCTCGGCGAGAGGCTGGCGCACGCTGGTGAGCGACAGGAGATCGAGCTTCGCCAGCATGGTGTCGTCGTAGCCGACCAAGGAGACATCGCCCGGGATCGAGATGCCCTCGCGCTGCAGCACGGCGGCGACGCCCGCAGCAACTGCATCGTTAGCGCAGAAGATTGCGGTGGGAAGCGCGCCGCGCACCAATTGCTCTGCGGCCTCGCGGCCGGCCTCCTCGGTGAACTCGCCGCCGATCACGCGCATGGATGCGGCGAGACCCGCATCACGCATCGCCTGCATGAACCAGTCGCGACGGGCGGCAGCACCGGCACCCGTGCCGCCATCGATGTGCACGATGTCGCGATGACCGAGGTCGATCAGGTGATCGACCACCAGCTGCGCGCCGATGCGCTCGTCATGCATCACGACATCGATGCGGGGGAGATCGACACGGCGCTCGACGCACACCAGCGGCGCGATCTTCGACATCGAGGTGAGCACCGAGTCGGAGATGCGCGGCGAGGCGAGGATCACGCCGTCGACGCGATGGTCGATGAAGGTGCGCAGTGCCTCGCTCTCGCGCTCGCCCTCGCGACGGCCGTTGGCAAGAAGTGCGCGGTAGCCGGCGGCCTCGGCCGCGGCCTCGAAGGCGGCGAGGACATCGGCGAAGTACGGAGTGTGGAGGGCGGCGAGCAGGATGCCGAAGGTGCGCGTGCGGTTCGAGGCCAGCTGCCGGGCCAGCACATTGGGCCGGTACCCCAGGCGCTCGGCCTCGGCCAGCACGCGGGAGCGACTGGCCTCGCTGACCTTGGGGCTGTCCTGGAAGACCAGGGAGACCAGGGAGCGCGAGACGCCGGCGGCGGCCGCGACGTCCTCCATGGTGGGCCTGCTCATGCGGGGAGCCTATGCCAGGACGGAGGGATTCCCGGCCCTGGGCACTTGTCATCGATCGCCATATAGGGCATGCTATTGGAGCGCTCCAATTCACACGCTCGGAGGTTCACATGTCGGATGCATTCCTCGCCCGCCTGGCCGGCGCACCTGTCTCCTGGGGCGTCTGCGAGCAGCCCTCCTGGGGCATCATGCTCGACGTCCGCCGAGTGCTCGCCGAGCTCACCAGCGTCGGCCTGCATGCCATCGAACTGGGCGACGACGGCTTCTTCCCCGCTGACGATGCCGAGACCCGCGCACTGCTCGCCGAGTACGACTCGCGCATGCTCGGCGGCTTTGTCTCGCTGCAGTTGCACGATGCCTCGCGCCGCGAGGAGATGCTCGCCATTGCCGAGAAGGCGGCCGCACGGCTGTCCGGCACCGGAGCCACGTACTTCGTCACCGCGGCAGTCATGGACTACGACTGGCGCACGCCGACCCCGCTCGACCGCGCGGGCTTCGAGGTGCTTAATGAGTCACTGCTGCTCGTCGATGAGATCTGCGCACGTCACGGCCTAACCCAAGTGCTGCACCCGCACATGAACACCATGGTCGAGACCAAGCGCGATGTCGAGCTCGCCCTCGAGACCACCACCGTGAAGTGGTGCATCGACACCGGTCACCTCGCCATCGGCGGCACTGATCCGCTCGAGTTCGTGCAGCAGAACTTCGATCGCATCGGTCTCTGCCATCTCAAGGACGTTCGCCTCGATGTTGCCGCGCGCGTGATGGCACGCGAGCTCACCACTCGCCAGGCAGTCGATGCCGGCCTCTTCCCGCCGCTCGGCCAGGGCGACGTGCCGATCAAGGAGGTCGTGCTCTCCCTCGAGGATCAGGGCTATCGCGGCTGGTACGTGCACGAGCAGGATGCCGCACTCGTCGTCGAGCCTGCCGAGAACGAGGGTCCGGTCGCCGACCTTCGCCTCTCGGTCGACTACCTGCTCAACGACGTGGTGCCGTTCATCAAGGTCAGCGCATGAG
>JBEGLG010000193.1:0-3221 GCA_041183645.1 Actinomycetota bacterium
CCCGACTGCCGGCACGACGAAGGCGCCGACGAGAAGCGCGTTCACCGCGACAGAGCCCGCCGGGCCGTTGAAGGCCGCCCACAGTGACTTCGAGTAACCGTCGACGACTGCGGCCCTGCCCTCGTACATCCGGCACTGCGCGATCTGCGAGCCATCCATCGTCTCGGTCAGGCCGCCATCGCGCTTGACCGCGCGCATCAACGCGACGTCCTCGATGACATCGTCCTTCACCGCGGCATGGCCATCGATGCGGCGATACGCACTCGCCGTCATCGCGATCAGCTGACCATTGGCTGCCGAGAGCGACGGGCGCTGCGTGCGACGTGCCCAGCCGAGCGGCATGGTCGCGGCCCACGACCAGGTGACCAGCGGCTGCACGAGGTACTCCAGCCAGCTGCCGGCGAGCTGTCGCGGATACGGGGAGACCAGGCTCATGCCCTCGCGAATCAGGTGCTCGGCGGTCGAGGCCACTGCATCGGGTTCGAGCACGACGTCGGCATCGACGAACACCAGGACCTCGCCGGTGGCCAGAGTGCTCGCGCGATAGCAGGCGTAGGGCTTGCCCAGCCAGCCGTGCGGAAGCGGCTCGTCGGGCATCGTGATCACCATCAGTCGCGGATCCTCGATCGCGGCGAGAACCTCAGACGTGCCATCGGTCGAGCCGTCGTCAAGAACGATCACCTGGAGATTAGGCACGTGCTGCTGCGCGAGAACGCTGCGCACCGTGGCCTCGATATGCGCGATCTCATTGCGCGCGGGAATGATCACCGAGATCGGCTCGTCGAGATCTGCGGTGAAGGGAGCGGGGCGCCGCAATTCGCGCAGGTTGAATGCCGTGTGCGCCGCGATGCCTACTGCCGCGACCGTGCCCGCGGTCACGATGCGCCGCATCACCATTGCGGCTCGCTCGTATTCATCCAGCTCACCATTGCGGCTCGCTCCAGATACGCCACATCCACGGCGCCATCACCACGCCCATGCAGATCAGCCCCCAGATGGCCACGCCCGGGCGGCCGAAGAACACCAGTGCGGCGAGCACATTGGAGGCGTAAGTCCAGATCAGCATCATCGTGGGCACTCCGTCGCGTGCCACCTTGCGCGGCAACCGCGAGAGCAGTGCCATGAGCACGACGGCTGCAAGCAACCAGCCGAGGAAGTTCTGCAGAGGAATGCCGGGGATGCCGGGCAGCGCCCAGCCGGTGTCGCCCCAGGTCCAGTAGTGCTCGCCGACCATCTGCGGGTCGAGGAAGAGATCCCACGAGGCGAGAAGGATGCCGCCGAGAACGGCGGTGCCCAGATAGGTCGTCGACAGTCGCTCCGCCGCGAGCAGGCAGGGATACGCCATCATCGACCAGGCCAGGGGGATCACCAGCGGTACGCCCATGATGGCCGGCCCGAGTGCGCTCTCGTAGTGGTAGTCGCCGAACGGGAACTGGGTCGTGATGCCCAGGAACTCGATCGCCCAGCCGAAGGCCAGCGTGATGCCGGCGTAGCTCGCCGTCCAGGCGAGACCACGGGAGATATAGGCGTGGGTGATCGAGGCGAGGAAGAAGGTGACGACAGTCAGCACGGTGATGATCAGGCGCGGAGTGCCCGAGACGAGGACCCACAGGATCTGGCCGAGGATGGTGGCGAAAGCCAGGCCCCAGGGCAGGTAGGGGATCCAGCCGGTTGGCGGGCCGCCACGATCGGAGTGCGGCCCCGTGTAGATCCGCACGCTCATGCGGCAAGTGTAGGTGCGCTACGACGACGACGGGCTGGCGCTGGCCGTGCCGGAGGGCACGGCCGAGGGCACCGGCTTGGGGTACAGCGTGGCCGGAGTCTTCTTATTGAGCAGCACGATCCACTGCTGGCCGGGCTTGAAGGGCATCGGCGAGCCATCGGCCATCGTGAAGGTGGTGCCCACTGTCGCCGACGGGCGACTCCAGGTGACGTCGTATGAGTAGCCATCGCGCAGCACCGTGGCAGTGCCCGTGCCGATGGTCTCGGCATGCGGGGTGTTGCCCCCGCCCTTGTCGAAGAACTTCGAGGGCTCCTGCTTGACGTACTGGATCACAACAGTCGCGGCGTTCTGGCCCTTGTCATTCTCCGCGGCCTCGGCCGGGTAGCCATTGAGGTTCACCTTGTACAGGCCGGTCATGGCGTCGTAGGTGAACATGGCCTTGGCGTAGCCCCACTTCATCTTCGCCTTGGTGTTGACCGTGCCGCCCGCGGGAGCATCGGGCGAGAACACGAAGCCCATGTCGTGGTCGGTGGAGGCGTCGGGAGCGCGACCGAGGGCAACGGTGCCGTCAAGGAAGTAGTTGTACGGAGCCCGCCGCGAGTGATCGCGCGCATAGCCCTGGGCCCCCGTGCGCGGCGAGACATCGACGATCGAGGCGTGGTCGAGCACCGGGAACATCTTGTGCTGGGCACCGGAGTACGCGAAGGCCGGAGTGCCGTACTGCGCGAGCAGGTCGATGTCGGTGATGCGTGCTGAGCGCACCGGCCCGATGTGATCGGGAATCACGCTCGAGAACACCGCGGCAATGCGCGTGATGCCGTACTCGACCTCTTCGAGGTACACGACATCGGCGTCCTTCAGGCCTGCATGCGGTTGCGCATTGTGCGTGTTGTCGAGCTTGACGACGAGAACCGGCGATGGCGTGGTCTCGGGAAGGCCGGTCAGGGGAGAGGTGGGCTCGAGGGTCGGGCTCGCGGACGGAGTCGGGCTCGCGCTCATCGAGGCGGCGGGCGAGCTGGGCGCGACACTCGGCGCGGGGGCCGTGCCCGTCGAGGCGCTGCACGCCGCGACCAGGACCACGAGGGTCAGTGCGGGAAGCAGGCGGCGGGCGGTCACCTGGTCACCCTAGACAGGAAACTCGGGTACTCACGGCAGTGAAACGCGTTGGCCCTTCTTATAGGTCTGCGTTCGAAGCAATGTTCCATCGGCACGGAACCACTGCCAGGTGCCGTGCAGCTCGCCATCTTTCACCTTGCCGCTCGCCTTGAGCTGACCGTTCGGATGGAACTCCTTCGATTCGCCTGACTTCCGCGGGAAGCTCGCGTTGATCGACTCAATGCGCATGCGCACGATCTGCTTCAGGAAAGGCTTCGGCACGGCCGCGTCGAGTGCGAAGTGAATCCCGCCCTTGGTCACCTCGTATCCCTTCGACTCGGCGAAGGCCACGATGTCGGTGTCATACGGAAACAGGCTGTTGTGGGCCTTAAACCCGAAGAAC
>JBEGLG010000194.1:0-2659 GCA_041183645.1 Actinomycetota bacterium
GTGCGACGCGCAACGACGTTGCCCTCTTCGACGAGACCAGCTTCGGAAAACTGCTGGTGACGGGCCGTGACGCCGAGCGCTTGCTCCAGTGGCTGTGCACGGCCGACATCAACGTGCCCATTGGCGGTGTCGTCTACACCGGCGTGCTCAATGCTCGGGGCACGTATGAGGCCGACGTCACGATCACGCGCATCGCACAGGACGAATTCCTCTGGGTCACCGGCTCGGCCTCCGTGGTGCGCGATGCCGACTGGATCAACCGTCACATGACCGACGACATGCATGTCGAGGTCGTCGATGTCTCGAGTGCCTACGCCGTTCTCGGCGTGATGGGCCCGAAGTCGCGCGAGCTGCTCGCACGTGTCTCGAAGGCCGATCTGTCGAACGAGGCGTTCCCCTTCGGTACCTCGCAGCTCATCGATGTCGGCTTCTTCACCGTGCGCGCCACCCGCCTGACGTATGTCGGCGAGCTCGGCTGGGAGCTCTACGTGCCTGCGGAGTTCGCGAACGGGGTATTCGACCTGCTGCACCAGGCCGGTGCGGATCTCGGCATTCGCAATGCCGGCTACTACGCCATCGGCGGCCTTCGACTGGAGAAGGCATACCGAGCCTTCGGCCCCGAACTGAACCCCGACTACTCGCCGGTCGAGGCCGGCTTGCTCTTCGCAACCAAGCTGAAGACCGACATCGACTTTCTCGGTCGCTCCGCACTCGAGACGATCAAGGCGGCCGGCCCGCGTCGCCGCCTGGTCTCGTGGGTGGCAGGCGAGGGTGACGCCATGCTGTGGGGCGGCGAGCTGATCCTTCGCGACGGTGTCGGAGTCGGCCAGGTGACGTCGGCGGCATTCGGCACCACGACGGGCGCGTGCGTAGGCCTCGGCTACGTACGCCGGCTCGACGGCGAGGCCGTCACGCCCGATTACCTCGATGCACAGTGGTCGGTGAACGTGGGCGGTCGCATCGTGCCGCTCACGGTGTCACTGAAGGCGCCCTATGACCCGGACTCCGCGCGCATTCGCTCATAGCGCACAGCAGAGGGGCGGGCGGCCTGTGGCCACCCGCCCCTTCGCATACCTAGCGCCGTCTAGCTGTTAGGCGGCTGGTGGTAGCCCTTGTGCTCGTGCTCGAGAGCGATCTCGTCAGCGGAGCTGACGCCTGCGGGCAGGTCGATCGTCATCTTCGGACCGGTGAACCACTTCTTGGCCGACAGATGCCAGCCGATCCACAGCACGATGAGTGCACCGACGGTCAGGAAGGGCGCGTAGTTCACGAACTTCCACTCGAACGGAACATCAGCTGCGCTCGGTGAGCCGTTGAGCCAGCGCAGCCAGCCCGGCGTACCGGCAGGCGTGATCGGCAGGATGAAGTAGACCGAGACCACGATGATCTCGATGATGGCGAGCGGTGCCATCCACTTCCACTTCTTGCCGAGGTTCCAGGATCCCTGCGGGAACTTGTCGCCCAGGCGCCAGCGGTACCAGATCGGGATGAGGAACGACAGGAACAGGCCGATAACGGCCACCGAGACGACGGCGTAGAACGCGGTCGGCACGATGATCGGCGCCTCTTCCGTGCCGATGTTGACCTCGAGAAGTGCCGGCAGCGTGATGATGATGGCCACCACTGCCGCGAGCCACACGGCATTGGCCGGGATGTGGTTCTTGTTGAGCTTGGCCCACAGACGTGCACCGGGAACCGCACCGTCACGGCTGAAGGCGTAGGTCATACGCGAGGTGCTGGTCATGCAGGCGGTTGAGCAGAACAGCTGCCCGAATGCCGAGATGAGAAGCACGAAGCCGGCGACCTTGGCATCGAGTGCCTGGGTCAAGATGACGGCCACGCCACCACCGCCCGCGGTAACAGCACCGGCATCCTGCACGGCGAAGAGGAACGCGAGGAGCAGGAACCAACCGCCGATGGCCGAGTAGAAGATCGACTTCCACAGGCCCTTGGCCGCCGTCTGAGCCGCACCCTGGGTCTCCTCGGAGAGGTGAGCCGAGGCATCGAATCCGGTGATCGTGTACTGCGTGAGCAGGAAGCCCAGGGGCAGGACGTAGAACCAGAAGCCCCAGCCATCAGTGCCGCCGCCATGCAGACCACCGGAGTTGTTCACGCGCATCGAGAAGACGTCGCTGAAGCTCATGTGGCTATCGGGCAGGATGATGAGGATCAGGATGACCAGCGCGGCGCCGAATACGTGCCACCACACCGAGACATTGTTGATCTTCGCCATGATCGTGCCGCCCCAGATGTTCAGGATGACCACGATCGCGAGAACGATGATGAACATGATGAAGACGCGCTGCAGCGAGTAGCCCGCTGCCCACGAGTCGCTCAGCGAGCAGAGCGCGAGATCGAAGAAGGTGGCGCAGCCGTAGGCCACCGACGCGATGACGGCGAGCAGGCCGATCAGGTTCAGCCAGCCGGTGTAGTAGCCGGCCTTGGCTCCGCCGAGCTTCGACGCCCACCAGTAGATGCCTCCCGAGGTCGGGTAGGCAGAGACCAGTTCGGACATGCAGAAGCCGATGACGAGGATGAACGCTGCGATCAGCGGCCAGCCGATGGAGATGGCAATCGGGCCGCCGTTATTCCAGGCCTGCCCGAAGGTGGTGAAGCAGCCCGCCAGGATCGAGATGATCGAGAACGAGATGGCGAAGTT
>JBEGLG010000195.1:0-2840 GCA_041183645.1 Actinomycetota bacterium
GCCAATGGCCGCACCTTCCGGGTGCGCGAGAAGGGCCTCGCGAAGAAGGACGGCAGCTACGGCGACCTGCACGTGACCGTCGAGGTCGCGGTTCCGCAGAACCTCAGCAGTGATGCGAAGGCCGCGCTCGAGGAGTACGCCAAGCAGACTCTCGACCACGATCCGCGTAGCGACCTGCTGAAGATGGCCGGGAGCAGCTAATGAGCGCGAATCGGGTTCCGTTCCGCGTGCCCGACGACACGCCCGTCTACGCGATCAGCGTGGCGGCGTCACTTGCAGGCCTGCATCCGCAGACTCTGCGTCAATACGACCGCCTGGGCCTGGTGTCGCCCACGCGGGTGGCCGGCAGAAACCGGCTGTACTCCGCGCAGGACATCGCGCGGCTGCGCGAGATCGCAGAGCTCTCCGGTGAGGGCCTGAGTCTCGAGGGAATCAAGCGAGTGCTGGCCCTGCAGGAGGAAGTCCTCCACCTGCGCGGCCGCCTCGCGGAGTTCCACCGCGAGAAGTCATCGACCTCTCTCGTGGTCTGGCGACCTGATCGCCGATCACGGGGAACCAATTCTTAGAACGAAGGCAGGAAATCATGGATATCCAATTCACCACCAAGGCACAGGACGCCCTCGGTGCCTCCGTGCGCATCGCGGCCGCCAAGGGCAATCCGCAGGTCGAGCCGCTGCATCTTCTCGACTCGCTGCTGCAGCAGGGCGAGGGAATCGCGAGTGCTCTGCTTGACGCCGTCGGCGCGAATCACGCGCAGCTCACCTCGCAGGTGCGCGCGGCCGTCGACGCCCTTCCCTCGGCGAGCGGCTCCTCTGTCTCGAGCCCGCAGCTCAGCAATTCGTCATACAAGGTGCTCAATGCGGCGCAGTCGCTCTCGAAGGAGCGCGGTGACGAGTACGTCAGCACCGAGCATCTGCTCATCGCGCTGGCACAGGATGGCGGCCCCGGTGTCTCCGATCGTCTCGCCCAGCAGGGCGCGACCCCGGCAGCGCTCATCGATGCGCTCCAGCAGGTGCGCGGCAGCTCGCGCGTGACCTCGGCGGAGCCCGAGGGCACCTTCCAGGCTCTGGAGAAGTACGGAGTCGACCTCACCGCGCGTGCGCGCGAGGGAAAGATCGACCCGGTCATCGGCCGTGACGAGGAAGTCCGCCGCACGATTCAGGTGCTGTCGCGCCGTACCAAGAACAACCCGGTACTCATCGGCGAGCCCGGCGTCGGCAAGACCGCCGTCGTCGAGGGCCTGGCCCGACGCATCGTCGAGGGCGATGTGCCCACGTCACTGCAGGGCAAGACCCTCTACTCACTCGACCTTGGCGCAATGGTCGCCGGCGCGAAGTACCGCGGTGAGTTCGAGGAGCGCCTGAAGGCAGTACTCGACGAGATCAAGAACTCCGACGGGCAGATCATCACCTTCATCGACGAGCTCCACACCGTGGTCGGTGCGGGTGCCGGCGGCGAGGGTGCGATGGACGCCGGCAACATGCTCAAGCCGATGCTCGCCCGAGGCGAGCTGCGCATGATCGGTGCGACCACGCTCGACGAGTACCGCGAGTACATCGAGAAGGACGCCGCGCTCGAGCGTCGCTTCCAGCAGGTGCTGGTGAACCAGCCCAGTGTCGAGGACACCATCTCGATCCTGCGCGGCATCAAGGAGAAGTACGAGGCTCATCACAAGGTCGTCATCTCCGATGGCGCACTCGTGGCAGCCGCGACTCTCTCGGATCGCTACATCACCTCGCGCTTCCTTCCTGACAAGGCCATTGACCTGATGGACGAGTCGGCATCGCGCCTGCGCATGGAGATTGATTCCTCGCCGGTAGAGATCGACGTGCTCCAGCGCCAGGTCGACCGCCTGCGCATGGAGGAGATGGCCCTCGCCAAGGAGACCGACGCGGCCTCGAAGGCACGTCTGGAGGCCATCCGCGGCGAGATCGCCGCCACGGACGCGGAGCGGCGCGGCCTGCGCGCTCGCTGGGATGCCGAGAAGTCGGGCCTGGATCGCATCGGCGAGCTCAAGGTCTCGATCGATGAGCTCCGCGCCACCGCCGATCGCGCTCAGCGCGCCGGTGACTTCGAGCAGGCCTCGCGCATCATCTACGCCGACCTTCCGGCACTCGAGGCTGATCTCGAGCGGGTCACCGCCGAGACCAACAGCCGTGCGGCAATGGTCAAGGAGGAAGTCACGGCTGATGACATCGCCGAGGTCGTCGCCGCCTGGACGGGAATCCCGGCCGGCCGACTGCTCGAGGGCGAGAGCCAGAAGCTGCTGCGCATGGAGGACGAGCTGGGCAAGCGCGTCGTCGGCCAGCACGAGGCCGTCCGCGAGGTCAGCGACGCCGTGCGTCGTGCGCGTGCGGGTATCTCCGATCCCAATCGCCCGACCGGCTCCTTCCTGTTCCTCGGCCCGACGGGCGTGGGCAAGACCGAGCTCGCGAAGGCACTCGCCGAGTTCCTGTTCGACGACGAGCGGGCGATGATCCGCATCGACATGAGCGAGTACTCCGAGAAGCACGCGGTCTCACGACTGGTCGGTGCTCCTCCCGGGTATGTGGGCTACGAGGAGGGCGGCCAGCTCACCGAGGCCGTGCGTCGTCGTCCGTACTCGGTCGTGCTGCTCGACGAGGTCGAGAAGGCACACCCCGAGGTCTTCGACATCCTGCTGCAGGTTCTCGACGACGGTCGTCTGACCGATGGCCAGGGGCGCACTGTCGACTTCCGCAATGTCATCCTGATCCTGACCTCGAACACCGGTTCGCAGTTCCTGATCGACATGACCGTGCCGTTCGAGGAGCGCAAGGAGCAGGCGCTCGCACTGGTGCGCCAGCAGTTCCGTCCGGAGT
>JBEGLG010000196.1:0-12751 GCA_041183645.1 Actinomycetota bacterium
CGCGCCTTCGCGAGAGGCAGCGAGACGAGGGGGCGCGGAGCCTTGGTCTGGCGCCAGAAGAACAGGGCGAGCGCGATAAGGGCGCTGAAGAAGAGGATGAACCAGCCGGGGCTGAAGCCCTTGTCGGCAATCTCGATGCTGAGCACCAGCCCGCCGACGCCAAGCACCGACAGGATGCCGCCGAGGTGATCGACCTTGAAGCGCTCCTCGCTGGCGTGCCAGGGCAGCACGAAGAGCCCGACAACGAGCGCGATGATGTCGAGCGGAAGCGTGATGAGGAAGACGGAGCCCCACCAGTAGCTCTCCAGGAGCCAGCCGCCGATCAGCGGGCCGAGTGCTGCTCCGCCGCCACCCACGCCCGACCACAGGGCAATCGCGCCGACCTTCGCCTTGTTCTTGTACAGCGCATTGATGAGCGACAGCGTTGTCGGGAAGAGAAGTGCGGCAGCGATACCGCCGAGGAAGCGCGCGACGGTGAGCATCTCGGCATTCGGTGCCCAGGCAGCGAGCATTGCGGTGGGAATAGTGAGGATTCCGCCGAGCACGAAGAGGAGCTTGCGTCCGTAACGGTCGCCAATGGTGCCGAGGTAGAGGACAGTCGAGGCGAGACCGAGGGCGAAGGCGTTGGCGATCGCGGTGAGCTGATCCTGCGAGGCATTGAGGTCGTGCCCGATCGTGGGGAGCGCGACGTTCGCGATGCTGAGATTGATGTTCGCGACAATCGCGCCCATGACGAGGGCGAGAAGTACGAAGGCACTGCGAGGCGGGCGGTCACCGGTGGTCATGGGCTCAGGTTAGCCTTGGATACGTGACTGATGAGGATGCCGTCCTGGCCGCATGCGCCTCGATTCTGGCCGATGATGACGTCGTCACTGATCCTGATCGCCTTCCCACCTACAAGCAGGATCGTTCGACTGGCTCCGAGGTCGGAGAGCCCTTCGCCGTGGTCTTCCCGCGATCGACTGAGCAGGTCTCGGAGGTGATGAAGGCGGCCCACAAGTATCGGGTTCCCGTCGTTCCTCGTGGAGCAGGCTCCGGGCTCTCGGGCGGCTCGAATGCCATAGACGGCTCGCTGATCGTCTGCGTCGAGAAGATGAACTCGGTGCTCGATGTCGACATCTCCAACGGCTACGTCGAGACCCAGCCGGGCATCTTCAACACCGATCTTCGCGATCACGTTGCCGGGCATGGGCTCTGGTACGCCCCTGATCCGGCAAGCAAGGATTTCTGCTCCATCGGCGGAAACGTCAACACGAATGCCGGTGGCCTGTGCTGCGTGAAGTACGGAGTCACGCGCGATGCCGTGCTCGGCCTCGAGGTCGTTCTTGCCGATGGTCGCATCACTCGCCTCGGCCGCAAGACGGTCAAGGGCGTCGCGGGCTACGACCTCGCGGGCCTGATGGTCGGCAGTGAGGGCACGCTCGGCATCGTCACGATGGCGCGGCTCAAGCTTCGCCCGCTGCCGCCGCCTGCCACGACTGCCGTCGCCGTATTCCCCGACATCGCCTCGGCGGGGCGCGCTGTCGAGGCGATCATGACGAAGTTGACCCCGAGCATGCTCGAGCTGATGGACCGCACGACCATTCGGGCGGTCGAGGGATGGCGCCCCATGGGCCTCGATGAGTCTGCTGAGGCATTGCTCATCGCGCAATCGGATGCGCCCGGCGAGGCCGGCATCGCCGAAGCCGACCTGCTGCTCGAGATCTGCGAGCGGTCAGGTGCGGTAGAGGTCTACCGCTCCGAGGATCCCGAGCAGGCCGAGATGCTGCTCGGAGCTCGCCGCATGGCGATCCCGGCGCTGGAGTCGCTCGGTGACTGGCTCCTCGACGACATTGCCGTGCCTCGCTCGCAGCTGGCTCGCGCGATGACCATGATCGCGGAGCTCGCCGTGAAGCATGACGTCATGATCGCGACCTTCGGTCACGCCGGCGACGGCAACCTGCACCCGACCATCGTGATTCCGCGCGGTGACGAGGCCGCAGCGGCGAGGGCGATGGAAGCCTTCAATGCGATTCTCGAGGTGGCACTGGCCTGCGGCGGCACCATTACCGGCGAGCACGGGGTGGGCACCCTCAAGCGGAACTTCCTCGCGCAGGAGCTCGACGACGTCGCGATCGATCTCCACTCGCGCATCAAGGCGGCGTGGGATCCCGAGAACATCCTCAACCCGGGCAAGGCTTTGCCGCGCTGGTAGAGCCTCACTGAGCATGCGTAGGCCCCGGGAGCACATGCTCCCGGGGCCTACGACGTGATGCTGGGGTTACTTGACCGCTGCTGCGGGGATGTAGCGCAGGTACGGCTTGAGCTCCTCGACCGGGCCGAACTTCTCGATCGCGTCAGCGGTCGAGACCGTCGGGGCGACGATGATCTTCTCGCCGACCTTCCAGTTGGCCGGAGTCGCGACGGTTGACTTGTCGGTGAGCTGCAGGGCGTCGATGACGCGCAGGATCTCGTCGAAGTTACGGCCGACCGACTTCGGGTAGGTCAGGGTCAGGCGCACCTTGTTGGCCGGGTCGATGATGAAGACCGAGCGAACGGTGGAGGTGTCGCCGGCGTTCGGGTGCAGCATGTCGTACAGGTTCGACACGGTGCGATCCGGATCAGCGATGATCGGGAAGTTCAGGGCATTGCCCGTGACCTCGCCGATGTCGCCGGCCCAGGCCTTGTGATCCTCGACCGAGTCGACGGAGATCGCGATGGCCTTGACGTTGCGCTTGTCGAACTCTGCCTTGAGGCCGGCGGTGGCACCGAGCTCGGTGGTGCAGACGGGCGTGAAGTCAGCGGGGTGGCTGAAGAAGACTGTCCAGGCGCCCTTCTTCCAGTCATGGAAGGTGATGGTGCCGTCGGTGGTCTCTGCGGTGAAGTCGGGGGCCTCGTCGCCAAGTCGGATGGTCATGGTGTTTCTCCTTGAGTGGTGGTGCGGGACAGGG
This sequence comes from Actinomycetota bacterium, assembly GCA_041183645.1. GTDB lineage: Bacteria > Actinomycetota > Actinomycetes > S36-B12 > S36-B12 > CAIKZY01. The sequence goes on from JBEGLG010000196.1 coordinate 2,931, forward strand.
TGAAGTCGTGGATGTGTTGACCTAGGTGGGCAGCACTCAGAAAATTTCTTCCTTCCACATCGTCTCTGGCATTAGCACCCCGGAGGGTTGCTGCGACTTCAAAGAGCCAGATCTCTCAGTCGCTCTGGATGTTGGGGGAAACGTAGCAGGAGGCCTGCGGGGATGTGAAATCGAGATTCGCTACCTGCGAATCATCCGCAGTAAGCGTCGCCGGGGGCCCGAGGTCAGGGTGCTGGAATCTGACCGAAGTTGTTCACGACCTGTTGCGGTTGCTCAGGATTCCCAGCCCGCCGCACCGGCGGTCGACGGTGGTGCGGCATCGGCGTACACGTCACTGCGTGCATCGATCGCGGAGACGAGATACGGCGGAATGCTCAGCTTTCCGACGAGCAACTCCGGGGTGATCCAGCGATGCTCGCCGGTCACCTGATCGGCGAGAGAGGCAATGCGCTCGACCGTCAGCCGGGAACCGAGATCGTCAGTCGAGGCGACGATGAAGCCGAGATCGCGGCCGTAGCAGGGTGCGTCGACGGCGTAGGGGATGACCGAAGGGAACACTTCGCGAATCGTGCGAATGACCTTCGCGTGGAGGGTGATCTCGACGGGCGAGGCGGGGCCGGCCTGCACGGCAAGCACGCCATGAGGACGCAGGATCCGCTTCAGCTGAGTGAAGTACTCGACCGTGAAGCAGAAGGTCGAAGGACCGTTCTCGACCGGGTCGGTCATGTCGGAGACGATGACATCGAAGCTGTCATCGGGCAGCGCAGCGAGGTAGGCGACCGCATCGCCGTGAATCAAGGTCACGCGCGGATCGTCAAAGGATCCGAGGTGATGATTCGGCAGGTGCTCACGACAGGCGGCTACGACCTCGGCATCGATGTCGACCATGGTGATCGACTCGACGCTCGCCCAGCGCAGCGCCTCGCGCAGGCAGGCGCCTTCGCCGCCGCCGAGAATGAGCACATTGCGCATCGGCGCTGAGGTCGCGGCCGCGTAGCAGGCGGGGTGAACGATGCCCTCGTGGTAGATGAACTCGTCTGCCTCGGTGCTCTGCACAACGCCGTCGAGCACCAGCATGCGCCCCCAGGCTTCGCTCTCGCCGATGAGGTAGTCCTGGAATTCAGAGGTGCCTTGCACGTAGACCTTGCTGAGATCGTGCTGGTAGCGGTCTGCCGGCGTGATGAACTCGGCGAAGCTGAAGGCAGGCTCATCGCCGCCGCCGGGAATGGTGCGCGGCACGACGGCGCGACGGATGACTGACGGATTCAGCCCGGCGATCACGTGTTCGATGAGCTGCACGGGGTCGGGATCTCCGCACGTGTACGCATCGATTGTCGCTCCGCCCCACTCGGGCCAGGTGTGAATCGAGACATGCGACTCGGAGAGCACCACGACCGCGGTAACACCCTGCGGCTCGAAGGCGTGCGAATGCCGAGTCAAGACAGTGGCTCCGACCGAGAGCGAGGCGTCGACCAGTAGCTGCTCGAGACCCGCCGCATCATTGAGGAGCGGTGAGTCGGAGCCGCTGATATCGGCGAGGGCGTGGTTGCCCACGGAGCGCAGTGACATGGGACAAGACGGTAGCAACTGGGGATGAACTCCAGATGACGGGCAGGTGGACGTGTGACCTGCGTCAAGGCGAGGTCGCGCAGGTGACCTAGTGCGTGGTGAAAGCCTGCCGAAGCCCGGAAAGGTGCCCGAGCACGCGCGCGCGCAGCGGCTGCGCCTGAGTCATCAGCTCGCGTTGACGGGTGGCGTACTCGAGACGTCCTTCAGGAGTCTCGACCCGCACGGGCTCGAGCCCGAAGTGAGAAACGTCGTAGGGCGAGGCCTGCATGTCGAGAGTTCTGGCGGTTCGCGCCAACTCGAAGCAGTCGGCCACGAGCTCACTGCCCACATACGGGCTGAACCACATCGCGTACTTGTAGAGATCCATGTTCGCGTGCAGGCAGCCGGGCTGATCGAGGTCCGGCTGCGTGGCTCGTGTCGGTTCTATCGGATTCAGCGGCATCGCCTCGGGAGTGAAGAAGCGGTACGCATCTATATGGGTGCAGCGCAGGCCGACTTCGTGCACCGTGCCGACGATCTCCTCGGGTGCCAGGCGCAGGGGAAAGTCGGAGTGCCGTATCTCGCCCTGCTCAAGCCCGTAGACCATGGCCCACTCATGCAGGCCGAAGCAGCCGGTATTCGCGGGTCTGCTGCTCATTCCTTCGAGCAGGCGAATGGCCAGTTCCAGTCTCTTCACCCGATCGGCGGAAAGCGTGAGCCACGAAAGACTCGTCGCCACGCCCTCGCTCAGGCGCTCGTACTGCGGGAATGCGAGGAACTCGGCTGCATCGCCGCCCAGTGCGGTGCCGTGCCCCGGATGCCACGCGAGCAGCTTGCCGACGGAGTACGGGTAGTACTCGAAGAGGAAGTCATCGGTCGGATGCCTGTCGCCGGACTTCCTGCGCTCCTGGCGAGGCTCGACCCAGGGGCGCACTCGATCCTCGTGACGGGCACGACGCTCACGCCACTCGCTCTCGTCGAGAACGGTGTCCACGGCGGACAGGGCGGGGGCCATGGCAGGACGCTATGACACTCGGGGCGAAGACTGCTGCTCTACCCTGGGCGAGTGACGAGACTCCCGGGCAATGCCCTCTGGCATGGCTTCGCCGACATGCATGCGGTGGCCGACCACGACTTCGTGCTCGCCACGGGCGAGGGCTGCTACGTCGTCGATGAGTCCGGCAAGCGCTACCTCGACTCCACCGCAGCACTGTGGTTCTGCAATATCGGCCACGGCCGACGCGAGCTCGCCGAGGCTGCTGCCAAGCAGATGAGTGATCTCGCCGCCTACTCGAGCTTCGGCGACTACGCCACCCGCCCGCTCATCGAGCTCGCCGACCGCATCTCGGCCCTGGCGCCGGCCGAGGACACCAAGGTCTTCTTCACCTCGGGCGGAAGCGACTCCGTCGACACGGCCGTGAAGATGAGTCGTCGCTACTGGGTGCTGACCGGCAAGCCGACCAAGCAGATGATCATCACTCGTGATCGCTCGTATCACGGCATGCACATGGCAGGAACCTCCATCGCGGGCATTCCCGGCAATCGCGAGGGATACGGCCCCTTGTTCACCGAGGTGCGCAATGTCGCGTGGGATGACGCGGAGGATCTCGCGCGCGCCATTGACGAGGTCGGTGCCGAGAACGTGGCCGCGTTCCTGTGCGAGCCGATCATCGGAGCCGGCGGCGTCTACGTCGCACCCGAGGGCTATCTCGCGCGCGTGCGGGAGATATGCCGAGAGCGCGATGTTCACTTCATTGCCGATGAGGTGATCTGCGGGTTCGGTCGCACCGGCGAGATGTTCGCGTCAGGTCGATGGAATCTCGATCCCGACATGCTGCTCGTGGCCAAGGGCATGACCTCCGGCTACCTGCCGATGGGCGCTGTGCTCGCCGCCGGTCGCATTGCCGAGCCCTTCTGGTCGGCGCCGGGCCAGATGTGGCGTCACGGCTATACCTACTCGGGCCATGCGGCTGCCGCTGCGGTCGCGCATGCCAACCTCGACATTCTCGAGCGCGAGAGCCTGGTGCAGGCCGTCGCCGATAAGCAGATGATGCTCAAGGCCGGGCTCGCACCGCTGCGCGACCATTCCTATGTCGTCGACGTGCGCGCAGGCGTGGGTCTACTCGGCGCCGTGCAGCTCGATCCGTCGCTGATAGCCGAGGATCCGACGATCGGTGCGCGGCTCGTGCGTGCGGTGCGCGGCAGGGGAGTGCTCACGCGTCTGCTTGCCGATGGTGGCCTTCAGGTCTCGCCGCCGTTCACGATCACTCGTGACGATGTTCGCCTGCTCGTGACCGCGATTGACGAGTCACTCAGCGAGATCGGCTCGAGTCGGGTAGTTCGGGGCGGCGCCAGCGTTGACCTGCTGCCTGAGCAGACTCGCGATGACTCAGGCGGATTCGACTCACTTGATGCACGCCTGCTCGCTGACGTGCCCCCGCATCACGGCTCCTGACGTTCCTTCAGCAGGTCGCGGATCTCCATCAGCAGCTTGACGTCGGCCGGGGTCGCATCGACTCCGCCGATTCCACGGCGCTCGCGGTACTTGTTCATGGGGAGAACGAACACGAAGTAGATCACCGTCAGCGTGATGAAGAACGTGATGAGCCCGTTGAGCAGCATCGTGAAGTCGATAACCTGCCCGCGAATCTCGATGGTGCCGGCGTTGATGCCGCCGCCGAGGAAGATGCCGACGATCGGCTCGATCAGACCCTTGCTGAACGCGCCGACGAGTGCGGCGAAGGCCGCGCCGACCACGAAGCCGACCGAGAGGTCGATGACATTGCCTCGCAGTACGAAGGCACGAAATCCCTGCAGCATGAGTCCTCTTTCACCGATGTCTAGTTGCCCGGCGGGCGGATGATCACGGTCAAGGTGCCGCGCGCCGATGCACCAGCCAACCGAAGTGCCGAGCCTTCGTCAACCGCGAGGGTGACGGCCGCCTCGCTGGAGCCGAATCCGCTGCCGGAGTCTGCCTCCAGCACCCGAGCGCTCTCGGCGACTATCGAGCTCAGGCCGTCGTCGTTCACCACGACGACCGAGACGTCATCACCGGAGTGCAGGGCGGCAGTCACCGCCTTGCTTCCGAGGGTGACAGGGATGGCGACTTCGCCGGGTGCGAGAACACGGGTGTCAGTTGTCGCACTCACGGCTGAGCCGTGAGGGAGTGAGCTGACGATGATGAGTACGGCCACGCCGGCGAGCACTGCAGCAACGATGCGACGATGCCGGCGGATGCGGTGGGCGAGTTCGCCGCGCGTGAGTGATGCGAGCACTTGCCGAGGCTAGGTGCGAAGCACGACAGCCGACACCGGCTGTCCACAGCTCAGCTGGTGGTGCTCGATGACGTCGAGGTACTCGGTGCCGGTGTGCTGGGCGCGGGCGTGCTCGACGCCGGAGCACTCGACGAGGTGCTGCTCGAACTCGATGAGGAGCTCGAGCTTCCGGTGTTGGTCTTCTTGTCACGCGAATCATTGCGGTAGAAGCCGGAGCCCTTGAAGACGACGCCGACGTTGCCGAACTGCTTGCGCAGGGACTCCTGGCCGCACGAGGGGCAGGTGGTCAGGGTCGGATCCGACATCGACTGAACGATCTCGTGGTTGCTCTCGCAGTTCGAGCACGCGTACTCGTAGGTGGGCACGTTTCCTCCTGGCCGGATCTAGCACTCGTAAGTGCTGAGTGCTAATTCTGCCCCCACGTGCGCGGATTCGTCCAATCGACCAGGGGGCGCCGTAGCCTTCGTGCGTGATTACCCCGAGGGTGCTGGCCTGGATTGCGCTCGGCGGCATCCTCGGCTCGCTCGCGAGATTCCTGGTGTCCTTCGTCTGGAATCCCGACGTCGCGGGCGGGTTTCCCACGGGCACGCTCGTGATCAACGTGCTCGGCTGCCTGGTGATCGGCATGGTGGTGCCGGTGCTCGCGGGGCATCCGCGCGAGGAGCATCTGCGACCGTTCATCGTCACGGGAGTCCTGGGCGGCTTCACCACGTTCTCTGCCTTCGCACTGGAGTCCGGCGTGATGATCGACAACGGGGCGATCGGCCTGGCCGCGCTCTACATCGGTCTCACGTTGCTTCTCGGGCTTATCGCCGTGCCGATTGGCGTGCGTCTGACGCGAGGGCTGGCCGGATGATCGAGATCCTGGCCATCACCCTCGGAGCCGCCATCGGTGCGCCATCGAGATTCATCCTCGACCGCTGGATGGCGGGACATGCGCCAACGAAGCGCTTCCCCTGGAGCCTGTTACTCGTCAACACCCTCGGCTCGGCCATCGCCGGAGCTGCCTTCGCATTGACCTCTGGCAGCCTGAGGTTGTTCCTCCTGGTGGGGCTCTGTGGGTCGCTGACTACGTTCTCGGGCTTTGGCTGGGAGATGCATCAGCTGTGGTCGCGCTCGCGCTCCACGTTCGTCATCGCGATGATCGTGATGACCGCATCGTGCATCGGGGCGTTTCTTGTCTTCTTTCTTCTGCTCAGAAGCTAAGTGATCGCTCAGGCGTGATGACCAGATCGACCGTGGAGTCATGCGGTTCGCGAGGCACATGCTGCAGCAGCTCGTCATCGAAGATCACCGCGATGCGCACGGGACCGCCGTCCGCATGACTCGGCACGGCTTCGAGAGCCCGGTCGTAGAAGCCGCCTCCCTGGCCGAGGCGCACGCCCTCCGGCGAGACCGCTAGTGCTGGAATGACGATCGCAGAGCACGTGCTGAGCGCATCGTCGAGGGCCTCGCCCGCGGGTTCGCGTATTCCGAGATCACTGATCGTGAATGCGGTGGAATCCGTGAGCTCGATCCACTCGAGCGCGTGCCCGTTCACTCGAGGCACCAGCACGCGAATATCGCGCTGACGCAGCAGGTCAATGAGCGCATCGGTGCCGGGCTCGGTAGGCATCGAGAGGTAGCAGCCGACAACGGAGGAGTTCGACACGGTGGCCATCACGCGCGCGGCGATCAAGCCCGCCGCGTGCGCGCGATCGGCGTCGCCTCTGGCCCGACGAGCGGCACGTCGCTCACCGCGGAGCACGGCCTTGGCATCAGCAGGGCTCAGGTCAGCGGGTGTCACGAGTCCATCGTGCCCGATCCTCTATCGTCAGACCATGGACAAGGGGAACTCGTCGGGGATGCCCGTGCGCAAGGCCGTCGTGCCTGCCGCAGGTCTGGGCACGCGATTCCTGCCGGCAACCAAGGCCACGCCCAAGGAGATGCTTCCGGTCGTCGACAAGCCGGCAATCCAGTACGTGGTCGAAGAGGCAGTAGCAGCCGGACTCGATGACGTCCTCTTCATCACCGGCCGCAGCAAGCGTCCGCTCGAAGACCACTTCGATCGCAATTTCGAGCTCGAAGAGGTGCTGCGCGCGAAGGGCGACACCGAGCGCCTCGAGATGGTCGAGCACTCGACCGATCTCGCGACCATCCATTACGTCCGCCAGGGCGACCCCCTGGGTCTCGGCCATGCCGTGCTCATGGCGGAGAGCCATGTCGGCAATGAGCCCTTCGCGGTTCTTCTCGGCGACGACCTGATCGATCCCCGCGACCCGATCCTGCCGCGCATGGCTGCGATCCGCGCCGAGTTCGGCGGCTCCGTGGTCTGCCTGATGGAGGTGCCGCACGAGAGCATCTCGCTCTACGGCTGCCCGGCGATCGAGCGCACCGGCGAGGGCGACGTCGTGGTGATCACTGACCTGATCGAGAAGCCCGACGTTGCCGATGCGCCGAGTTCGTATGCCGTCATCGGCCGGTATCTGCTCGATCCCGCAGTCTTCGATGTCATTCGCGAGACCAAGCCCGGTCGCGGTGGCGAGATCCAGCTGACTGATGCGCTGCGCACGCTGGCGAGCATGCCGACCGAGCAGGGCGGCGGTGTCCGCGGCGTGGTGTTCTCCGGGCGTCGTTACGACACCGGCGATCGTGTCTCGTATCTGCAGGCCGTGATCACGCTCGCCGTCGAGCGCGAGGATCTCGGGCCCGAACTTCGTGCATGGCTGACGGAATTCGTCGCAGGCCTGCAGTGATCGATTGGCCTGTCACCCTGATCGAGGGCGATATTCGACTGCGGCCATTGCGAATTCGCGATGCGCGCGCATGGCGCGATGTGCGCGCGCGCAATAGCGAATGGCTCACTCCGTGGGATGCGACTCTGCCGCTTGAAGGTGCGATCGAAGGTGAGGCACCACCCACATTCGCATCGATGGTGCGCAGGATGAATCGCGAGGCACGCGCAGGTCGCATGCTTCCGTGGGCACTCGATGTCGACGGTGTCTTTCGCGGACAGGTGACTGTCGGCGGTATTGCGATGGGGTCACTGCGAGGTGGCTACATCGGCTACTGGATTGATCGCGAGGTTGCAGGTCGCGGCATCATGACCACTGCTGTGGCGATGGCATGCGACTACCTCATCGGCGAGTGCGGACTCCATCGCATCGAGATCAACATTCGCCCGGAGAACGAGCCCTCGCGCAGAGTTGCGGAGAAGCTTGGTCTGCGCAACGAGGGCATTCGCACGCAATATCTACACATCGACGGGAAGTGGTGCGACCACGTGTCGTATGTGCTTCTGGCCGGAGATCAGCCCGACGGAGTGCTCCGAAGGCTCAGGACTCAGCAACTTTCCCAGTAGTCACACGCGACACGCCGAAGGTGCCCCACATCGCACCTACACGCTGTCCCCTATATAGGCCTCTAACGTACGAGGCGTGACGGGCCTTATCTACATCGTGATCATCGCGTTGTGGGCTGCTGTCCTGATCCCGATGTGGCTCCGGCGTCATGACCAGATCAGCGAGGTTCGGTCGACCGCCCGCTTCGAGAACTCGATGGCCCGACTTGGCAGCCATGACGAGATGAGCCGTAGCCGCGGGGGACGCGATCACATGAATCTCACCAGCACCATGAGCCCCTCGGCCAAGCGCCGGGCCATCATCCTGGCCTCACTGGCCGGCCTGACCGCTCTCACCCTTCTTCTGGCCCTGGTCTCGGTCGCTCCGAAGTGGATGCCGATCCTCTTCGGTCTGCTCACTGCCGCGTTCATGGTGGCCAGTGCGATGACCGCCTCAGCGCGCACCCAGGCAGCGCCGGCCCGCGTGCGTCGCACCTCGCCCGCCTCGCGCCGCGAGCGCACCGCAGTTCCGGCAGCAGCGCAGTCGGCCGCCAAGGTCGACGACTGGGAGACCTGGAACGCCTGGGACGACGAGGACGAGGCCTGGGAGGCCGTGCCGACCACCCTGCCGACCTATGTCACTGCTCCGCGCGCCTCGCAGGTGCCCCGCCCGATCGACAAGGCTCGCCCGGGCGAGTGGACAGGCAGTGCCATGGTCGAGGCCGCGCAGGAGATGCGCGAGGCATCCGCAGCGCAGGCGGCCGAGATCGCCGCTGTCGCAGCCGCCTACGACGACATCACCGCCGAGATTCCGATCGTTTCCGCCGAGTACGACCGCCGCGCTGCCAACGGCTGATCCCCACTCCACACAGAACGACGGGCCGCTCCTCTCGGAGCGGCCCTTCGTCATGTTCGGACAGGTGCTCTACTTCGCGCTCAAGGAGGTGGTGACAGCCGACAGCAGGGCGCTGACGCACTCGTCGGTCAACGGAGCCGCAGTGGTGGCCTTCTTGGCCTCAGCGATCGTCGGGCAACCGGCGACATCCTTCGCCCCGGCAGTACCGGAGTAATTCACCAGAAGCGAGAAGCGCGCAGTCGGATCGCCGAGATTCGACTTCACCAGGGCGAGCGCCACGGTCTTTCCGGAGGGAAGCGTGCAGGTGGTGCCGGCTGCGTCGATCGCGCCATCGGCACCGAGCTTCGCCGCAGGTGCGATGCACACGGCCTTGAAGTACGCGGCAACGACGTCGTCAGCAATGTTGACCGGCGCAGCGGAGGCAGCGCTCGACGGTGCTGCCGATGCAGCGGATGAAGCCGGTGCGGAGGCAGACGCTGCGGGGGCAGATACAGACGCGCTAGCGGACGACGATGAGCCCGACGAGCAGGCACTGAGTCCGAGCACTGCAGTGGAGACAAGGGCGACGGATGCGGCGATCTTCATGGTGGGTGTCATGCGCGAAGGCTAAGCGGGGGCACCTCGGTTGACCAAACCCTTACATAAGCGAAAGGGAGCTGAGGGGAACCGTCCCTTCGGTCCTCCTCGAATCCCGCATCCATGAAAGACGAAAAGCGGCCCCTGCGGGACCGCCTTACGTCTTTGTGGAGCTGAGGGGATTCGAACCCCTGGCCTTCTCATTGCGAACGAGACGCGCTACCAACTGCGCCACAGCCCCTTGCGA
>JBEGLG010000197.1:0-12859 GCA_041183645.1 Actinomycetota bacterium
ATTGGGGCGGTCGACGCCCAGGCAGTCGGCGATAGACCATGCCACCCGAAGCACCCGGTCGGAACCCCGCAGACTGAGAGATCCTTGCTCGGCGCGGCGCAGCAGCTCCGCGGCATCGCTCGTGGGCGCGAAGGCGTCGCGCAGGGCGCGGGTGGGAATGGCCGAGTTCACTGACCACTCGCACCCCCTGAATCGGGAAGCAGCGCGGGCGCGAGCCTCGGCGACTCTCGCGGCGACCACCGCACTGGACTCCTCGGCCGAGGTCGAGAGCAACTCGGCCTCATTCGGACGGGTGACGACAACACGGACATCGACGCGGTCCATGAGCGGTCCGGAGAGTCGCTCGGCATACCGGCGTCGAGTCATCGAGGTGCATGTGCAGAACTCGCCTCGGCCCATGGCATTCCCGCAGGGACACGGATTTGACGCGAGGATCAGCTGGAAGCGCGCAGGAAGCTCCACGACGCCAGCTGCGCGAGTCACCATGATGGATCCGGTCTCCAAGGGCTCTCGCATGACTTCGAGCACCTGGCGCGAGAACTCCGGGGCTTCATCCATGAACAAGACGCCGCCATGAGCCATGGTCAGGACGCCCGGAGTCACCTGGCGACCGCGTGCCGTGCCCGTCATGGATGGTGGAGTCGCCGAATGGTGCGGTGCCGCTAACGGCGGACGTGTCACGAGCCCGGCGCCGGCCGGAAGTCGACCGGCCAGCGAGTGAATCGTCGTGACATCGATCGAGTCGCTGTCGTCGAGATCGGGCAGCACCCCCGGCAGTCGTCGAGCAAGCAGCGTCTTCCCGACACCCGGAGCCCCGAGCATCGACATGTGATGACCGCCTACCGCAGCAATCTCGAGGGCGAATTTCGCGTAGGCATGCCCGCGTACATCAGCAAGATCGGCATCGGCTTCTGCAGTCGGCAGGGTGGTCGCCTCCGGCATGGGGTCTGATTCCTCGCGACCCGCCAGCACCTCGATGAGGTGCAGTAGGTCGCGGACGACGATCACGGCGAGCCCGGGAATCGTTGACACCTCTCGCGCATTATCCGAGCTCACGACCACGGTGGTGAGCCCGCTTCGCCGAGCGGCAGCAGCCGCTGCGATGGCGCCCCGCACGCCCCTCACTGATCCATCGAGCCCGAGTTCGCCGATGAAGGCTGTCTCATTGCGCACGGGCGCCTGCTCGGTGGCGGCGAGGATCGCTGCGGCAATAGCGAGGTCGATACCTGATCCCTGCTTGGGGAGATCGGCGGGTGACAGAGCGATAGTCATACGTGCACTCGGCCACTGAGCACCGCTGTTCGCGAATGCGGAGCGAATCCGCCATCGGGATTCTCCGATCGTCGCGTCGGCGAGACCTATGACGCCCACCGAGGGCAGACCCTGGGAGATGTCGACCTCGATGCGCACCCGCTCCCCGATAACACCATTGACCACGAATCCCCAGGCGTGCGCTGTGCTCATATCACTCGACTCCGGTGATGTGCCTCAGGGAAATCGGACGACCAGGTCGACGCAGGATTCCGATCACGTCGATGCGAATGTGAGGTGCATGAATGGCATGCGTATCGAGCCAGCACAGGGCGAGCCTGCGCAGACGTCGCACCTTCCGTGCCGAGACGGCCTCAACCGGCTCACCATGACGAAGGGAACTCCGAGTCTTGACCTCGCACACGATCAGCGTGGAGCCATGCCTGGCGACAATGTCGATCTCGCCGAACTCGCATCTCCAATTGCGATCCACGATCGTGTAGCCGATCTCGGTCAGGTGATCGCAGGCGAGAGTCTCACCCATTGCTCCGAGCGCGTCCTTGGCCCTCATGGCACCTCCTGCGCGCACGATCGCAGGCTGCGCATCACTGCAGAAGGGGTCACGTCACGCTTGTGGATGAGGGTGCACTCGAGAATTTCTGTGGATGCCTACTGGATATTCCACGAGACTCGATGAAATCCGGTGACTCCGAGCTCACGGATCGCCTGCTGATGCCCCGCGGAGGCATAGCCCTTATTGCCGGCCCACCCGTATTCGGGGCACTCGAGATCGAGCACGGCCATCTGAGCATCGCGATCCACCTTGGCCAGCACGCTTGCCGCAGCCACCGACGCGCAGAGGAGATCGCCCTTGACCTGCGTGCGCACGGGGGGCGACCTGTGCTCCGAGGCATCATCGAATAGCGAATCGCTCGTGAGCCAGTCGTGACTACCGTCCAGGAGAACGAGATCGGCGATCACGCCTCGTGATTCCAGATCTCCGAGCGCACGAGTACCCGCCAGTCTCAGCGCGCCCACGATTCCGAGGCTATCGACCTCGCGATTCGATGCACTCGCCACCGCATACGCCGCGACCCACGAGCGAATCGGCTCGATCAAGGCCTGCCGGCGCGCAGGCGAGAGCAGCTTGGAATCCCTGATTCCAGATGGCGGCTCGCCGCAGTCGGCAGACATCGCGACCACTCCCACAGTCACCGGCCCCGCGATCGCACCCCTGCCCACCTCGTCGATACTCGCGAGCACGCGCACGCCTGAGGCGAAGAGCTCGTGCTCGAGGTCGAGCGTGGGTGCCGTCGACATCAGCGCCCGGCGGAGATGGCGGGATTGCCGAAGATCGACGGAATCGCCTCAACGCCCATTCGATCCAGGGGCCAGACTCGCATGACCACGCGTCCGACCGCGTCAGTCAGCGGGACCGAGCCATTGGCGACATCCAGGTGGTAGCGCGAATCGCGGGAGTCTCCACGATTGTCGCCCATCACGAACATGCCGCCCTCCGGCACCGTGATGTCGAAGCGCACCTGATCGGTGGGCCCGGTGACGTAGGACTCCTCGAGCGGCACGCCGTTGAGGACGATGCGACCGGCCGAGTCGCAGCAGGCCACCCGATCGCCCGGAAGCCCGATCACTCTCTTGACCAGATCATGCCCCGAATCACTCGGCAGCAGTCCGAGGAAGATGAGCCCGGAGTGGAGGAAACCACGCCAGCCGGATTCCGACGCCGGTGCATCGGGCAGCCATCCACCGGGATCGCCGAACACGACCACCTCGCCGCGTTGCGGGCCCGACACCGCGGTCGTGATCTTCGAGGCGACGATGCGATCACCGGGAAGCAGTGTGGATTCCATCGAGGAGCTCGGCACATAGAAGGCCTGCAGCAGGAATGCCCGCACGAGCGCAACGATGATCAGTGCGATCACGATGATCACGAGGGTCTCGATCGCCGCGCGCCCTCGACGGGAGCGGACTTCAGCGTCTCGTGGTTCGGGGATGGAGCTCTCTCCGAGCGAAGCGCGAGCGGAGACTGCCATGCAGAGATCGTGTCAGATCACTGCGACGAGTTCGTGGAGGAAGGGGCGGGTATCGCGTCGAATTCCGGCGGGATGCCGAGAATCTTGAATTCACTCGGCGGCCACAGCACGACCATGGCGCGACCGATGACCTTGCTGGTCGGCACGAAGCCACCGCCCGGGTCTCCCATATGCGATCGCGAGTCAGCGGAGTTGGAGCGATGGTCACCCATCACCCAGAGCTTCCCCTCGGGGACGACGACATCGAATGAGTCGAAGCTCGGTACGTCATCGGGGTACAGGTAGGTCTCGTCGAGCGGTGTCCCGTTGACCGTAATGCGCCCCTGGACATCGCAGCACACCACATGATCACCGGCGGTACCGATCACGCGCTTGATGAAGTCAGTGCTGTCGGGCTGGATGAGTCCGAGTGACTGACCGACCCAGGTGAATGCGCCGCTGATGGGATTTCGCTGCGGCTTATCGCCTGCGGGCACGAACGAGTCGGTGCCGTCGAAGACGATGACGTCGCCGCGCTGGACATCGCGGAAGTGATACACCATCCGATTCACGAGCACGCGGTCGCCGACGAGAAGTGTGTTCTCCATCGACCCCGAGGGAATCGAGAACGGTTTGACGACGAAGGTCGTGATGAGAAGGACTACACCGACGGCGATCGCCAGCGTGACGGGAATATCCCACCACGACGACTTCTTGCCGCCACTCATGAACGAGGCATTCGCTCGACCCGGATCCGGGTGAGACTAGGCGTTCGCCTTCGGAGTCTCACGAAGCTCGCGGATCTTGGCCTTCTTGCCACGCAGCTCACGCAGGTAGTAGAGCTTGGCGCGACGCACATCGCCACGGCTGACCAGCTCGATCTTCTCGACCGAGGGGGTGTGCAGCGGGAAGATGCGCTCGACGCCAACGCCGTAGGAGACCTTGCGGACAGTGAAGGTCTCGGTCAGGCCGGAACCCTGGCGGGCGATGCAGACGCCCTGGAACAGCTGGACGCGGCTCTTGTTGCCTTCGATGACCGTGACGTGCACCTTGACGGTGTCGCCGGCGCGGAAGGAGGGGATGTCGTCGCGGAGGGAGCCGGAGTCGATCGAGTCGAGAGTCTTCATTGCATCATCGCTTCCTGCAGGCGCCATAGGTCGCCCACGGTTGTGGGGTTCGAGGGTCGTGCCGCGGAGCGAGGCTCCCCCACGAATGGCGCTCTCCCCTATGGCAGAGGCCGCGCCAATCTCTCGTGGGCCACCCAAGTCTGCCATACCCTGGTCGTACGGCCGAATCCGCTCATGATCGGCGCCCTGATGACTCGCCCGCAGCCCCACGGAGGCCCCACGATGCACCCCCGCGCCGGCCAGCCGGCCACGCCCGATGACCTCATCGATATCCCCGCCCTGATCACGGCCTATTACGAACTTCACCCGGATCCGGCCGAGATCGGCCAGCGGGTGGCCTTCGGCACCTCCGGCCATCGAGGATCCTCCTTCGATCGCGCCTTCAATGAGGACCACATAGCGGCGACCACCCAGGCCATCTGCGACCACCGGGCCTCAGCAGGCATCGAGGGCCCGCTATTCATCGGCCGCGACCCTCACGCATTGAGCGAGCCGGCCTGGGCCACCGCACTCGAAGTACTGGCGGCAAATGGCGTCGTCGTCATGATCGATTCCGGCGACGGATTCACTCCCACGCCGGCGATCTCTCATGCGATCTTGACTCACAATCGCGGACGTCGACTCGACGATCCAGGTCGCGCCGACGGGATCGTCGTGACCCCCTCGCACAATCCGCCCCGCGACGGCGGGTTCAAGTACAACCCGCCGGATGGCGGACCTGCGGGCACCGACATCACCTCGGTTGTCCAGTCGCATGCCAATGAGCTGCTCGCAGCGGGGCTTCGCGGTGTCAGGCGCACGACACTCACCGCAGCCCTCGCCGCGTCGACAACTCAGCGCTACGACTTCCTGCGCACGTATGTCGACGATCTTCCGAATGTCATCAACGTCGAGGCGATTCGATCGGCGGGGGTGCGCATCGGCGCAGACCCGCTCGGTGGTGCGAGTGTCGAGTACTGGCCGGCCATCGCCGAGACCTACGGCCTCGACCTGACCGTGCTGAATCCGGTCACGGATCCCACCTGGCGATTCATGCACCTGGACTGGGACGGCAAGATCCGCATGGACTGCTCCTCGCCTCACACGATGGCATCGGTGATCGCTCGTCGAGTCGAATTCGACATCGCGACGGGCAATGACGCCGACTCCGATCGGCACGGGATCGTGACCTCCGACTCCGGGCTGATGAATCCCAACCATTTCCTTTCGGTGTGCATCGACTACCTCGCGCAGCATCGCCCCGGATGGCCCGCGTCTGCCGCCATCGGCAAGACCGTGGTGAGCTCGTCGATGATCGATCGAGTGGTCGCCTCGCACGGACGCGAGCTCTTTGAGGTTCCCGTCGGATTCAAGTGGTACGTGCCCGGACTGCTCGACGGCTCCGTCGCCTTCGGAGGCGAGGAGTCCGCAGGTGCGTCCTTCCTTCGCCTCGATGGAGGCCCATGGAGCACCGACAAGGATGGCATCATCGCGTGCCTCCTGGCCTCGGAGATTCTCGCGGTCACGCAGTCGTCACCGAGTCAGCACTACGCGCGCCTGACGGAGTCCTTCGGTAGTCCGTCGTATGCGCGAATCGATGCCGCGGCTACTCGCGAACAGAAGGCCGCACTCGCGAGACTCTCGCCCGCCCAGGTCACCGCCACATCATTGGCGGGCGAGCCGATCCTCGCGACCATGACCGAGGCGCCCGGCAATCATGCGGCCATCGGCGGCCTGAAGGTGATGACCGAGAACGGCTGGTTCGCCGCGCGCCCATCAGGGACCGAGGATGTATACAAGATCTATGCCGAGTCGTTCCGCGGCGCGGATCATCTCGCCGACATCCAGGCCCAGGCGCAGGAGATCGTGACCGCTGCGATCAGCTGAGCAGATCGGGCCGATGGGCCCGGGTGCGCTCCAGTGCCTGCTCTCGTCTCCATGCCGCCACCTTGGCGTGATGGCCACTGAGCAGGACCTCGGGCACCGTGAGCCCACGCCATTCGAGTGGCTTGGTGAAGACCGGGCCTTCCAGGAGTGACTCCATGGCGCCGGGAGCGAATGAGTCATCGACGGCGCTCTCGTGATTGCCCAGCACGCCGGGAATCAGGCGTGCCACGGCCTCCACCATCACCATTGCCGCCACCTCACCGCCGGCCAGCACGTAATCACCGATGGAAAGCTCGTCGACGCCGGCCCAGTCGGGTCGGGATGCATAGTGACGCATGACCCGTGAGTCGATGCCCTCGTAACGGCCGCAGGCGAAGATCAGCCATTGATCCGAGGACAGACTCTGCGCTGCCGCCTGCGTGAACTGTTGACCGGAGGGCGTGGGCACGATGAGCCGTGGCTCGCGAGCGGGATCGCTGTCGCGAAGGGAATCGAGCGCCTCGCCCCACGGCTGAGCCGACATCACCATGCCGGGGCCGCCGCCGTAGGGAGTGTCATCGACCGTGTTGTGCCGATCGTGCGTGAAGGCACGAAGGTCGTGCACGCGCAGGTCGATCAGGCCGTTGTCGATGGACTTGCCCACCAGCGAGAGGCGCAGCGGCTCGAGATAGTCAGGAAAGATCGTGACGATGTCGACGCGCATCAGTCGTCCAGCAGGCCCGGAGGCGGAGTGATCGTGATGCGGCGCCCGCGAATGTCGACGGTCGGGACGATCTCGCTCACGAAGGGAATCAGCACCTCGCGACCGTCGAGAGTCTCGACCGAGAGGAGCTCCTGGCTGGGCAGGTGGATCACGTCGATGACAGTTCCGATCGCAGCACCATCGGCCAGGTGCACCGCGCAGTCGATCAGCGCACTGTCGTAGTACTCGTCGGGATCCTCGGGAGTCTCGTCGGCACTGCGCTCGACCTCGAGCAGCACATTGCGCAGCTCCTCGGCTTCATTGCGAGTCTCGACGCCCTCGAAGGCCAAAAGGATGCGCCCCGAGTGCCAGTGCAGGCTCTCGACCACCAGCGTCTTGCGCGGATGATCGACGAGCAGCACGGCACCCGGGGCGAAACGCACCTCGGGTTCGTCAGTACGCGGTTCGACCGTCACTTCGCCACGGATTCCGTGGGGACGGCCGATGCGCCCGACGACGACGCGCATCAGCGACTAGCGCTCTGCGACGTCAAGGAAGTCAATACGGACACCGCGACCGTTGTTCAGCGCGGTGACGACCGTACGCAGCGCCGAGGCGGTGCGTCCGGCGCGGCCGATCACTCGACCCATATCGTCAGGATTGACACGAACGTCAAGGCACTTGCCACGACGCTGGTTCTTCTCCGTGACGGTGACGTCCTCGGGATGATCGACGATTCCCTGCACCAGGTGACGCAGAGCTTCCTCGAGCATTATTCGGCAGCCTCGGCTGCCTCGGCAGCGTTCTCGATGGCCTCGACTGCGGCCTCGTCGGAAGCAACTGCCTCAGCAGCGGCTTCCTCGGAAACAGCGGCTTCGACGACGGCCTCGACGGCGACGGCTTCGGCGATGACCTCAGCGGTCGTCGGCTCTGCGTCGGCCTTGGGCTCCTCGACAACAACCGGCTTGGGCTTCTTGACCGGAGTCTTGGGCTCGTTGGCGGCGTCGGCGACGGCGGCCTCGAAGGTCACCAGCTTGCTCACCTTGGGCTCGGCCACGCGCAGAGTGCCCTCGGCACCCGGCAGGCCCTTGAACTTCTGCCAGTCACCGGTGACCTTGAGGATTGCGGTCACGGCCTCGGTGGGCTGTGCGCCCACGCCGAGCCAGTACTGGGCACGCTCGGAGTCGACCTTGATGATGCTGGGGTCGAACATCGGCTGGTAGATGCCGATCTCTTCGATGGCACGGCCATTGCGTGCGGTGCGCGAATCAGCGACCACGATGCGGTACTGCGGTGCATGGATCTTGCCGATGCGCTTGAGCTTGATCTTTACGGCCACGGTGGGCTTTCTCCTGTTTTTAGGGGCGGAACGCGCACTCGACGGCGTGGGGACACTGCCTCGTGCGAAGACCTTGTGGACTGCCGCGTCGGAAGGATAGAGGGCCAACCGGGCGGCAAGACCCGCTTATTCTGCCAGATCCGCGAGGTCTCGGTGACCACGCCCCTCACGGAGGCTCTCGCCCCCTGCCGGGGTGCCTAGCCGAGGAGGTTCTTGAGCTCCGGTGGCAGTTCGAGATCGGCCGGGTCGAAGTCGGGCACGGGGCCCCCGATACCCAGCATCGAGCCTGTGCCGCCGCTCACGGGGGCGCCGGACTCCTCGATGGCGCGCTTGGCCGGATTGCCCGAGCGTCCCTTCTTGGCCTTGGGAGCCGAGGACTTCCCCTTGGACTTCTTGCTGCCCCCGCCGAAGCCGGGCATCCCGGGCATGCCGGGCATTCCCCCGCCCTTGCCCATCTGCTTCATCATCTTCTGGGCCTGGACGAACCGGTCGACGAGGCCATTGACCTCGGTGACCGTGACACCGGCACCCTTGGCGATTCGGGCGCGACGCGAGCCGTTGAGAACCTTGACGTCGTGACGCTCGGCCGGGGTCATCGACTGGATGATCGCCGCGATGCGATCGATATCGCGATCATCGATCTGGTCGAGCTGGGCCTTCATGTCGCCCATGCCGGGCAGCATTCCCATGATCTTGCCGAGACTGCCCATCTTCTTGATGGACTGCATCTGCTTGAGGAAGTCATCAAGGGTGAAGTCCTCGCCCTTGGACATCTTCGCGGCCATGCGCTCGGTCTCTTGGGCATCGAAGGCCTTCTCGGCCTGCTCGATGAGCGTGAGCATGTCGCCCATGTCGAGGATGCGGGAGGCCATGCGATCGGGGTGGAAGACCTCGAAGTCGGTGAGCTTCTCGCCGATGGAGGCGAACATGATCGGGCGACCGGTCACGCCCTTGACCGAGAGCGCGGCACCACCGCGTGCATCGCCATCGAGCTTGGTGAGCACGACTCCGTCGAAGCCCACTCCGGCGAGGAACTCCTCGGCGGTGCGCACGGCGTCCTGGCCGATCATGGCGTCGATGACGAGCAGCGTGTCGTCGGGCTGAGCGGCATCGCGCACATCGCGCAGCTGCTGCATGAGATCAGCATCAATGGAGAGTCGGCCGGCCGTGTCGACGATCACGTAGTCGTGGAGCTTCTGCTCGGCGAACTGCTTTGCCTGCCGGGTGACCGCCACCGGATCGCCCACGCCATTGCCCGGCTCGGGCGCGAAGATCGCCACGCCGGCCTGGCCTGCGATGACCTTCAACTGGTCGACGGCATTCGGGCGCTGCAGATCGGCAGCTACGAGCAGTGGCGTATGGCCTTGGCCCTTGAGCTGGAGTGCGAGCTTGCCGGCCAGGGTGGTCTTGCCCGCGCCCTGGAGGCCCGCGAGCAGGATCACCGTCGGCGGATTCTTGGCCTGGCGGAGGGTGCGGGTCTCGCCGCCCAGAACGGTGACGAGCTCGTCGTGCACGATCTTGATGACCTGCTGGGCAGGGTTCAGGGCACCCGATACCTCGACGCCCAGGGCGCGCTCCTTGACCGCGGCGCAGAACTCGCGCACCACCGGCAGGGCGACATCGGCCTCGAGAAGCGCCGTGCGGATCTCTCGTACCGTGGCGTCGACATCGGCCTCGGAGAGTCGACCCTTGCCACGCAGACCCTTGAAGGTCGACGCCAGCCGGTCGGAGAGATTCGCGAACACGTCGTCAAGGCTACTGGTTAGGCCAGCGCGGCCTGCACCGTGACCTTCACCGCGGCAGCGTGATCCTCCGACAGGGGCTGACCCATGCGGTCGACCAGGAAGAAGACGTCGACGACCTCTGAACCCAGGGTCGCCACCTTGGCGCCGACGATGGCCGCGTCGGCCGAGGCCACTGCCCCCGCCACCCGATGCAGGAGGCCCGGAGCATCGTGCGTGCGCACCTCGAGAACTGTCGTGCTGTCGCTGGCGCCCGCTGCCAGGTCGACACGCGCCTGCGGATGAGCGATCTTGTCGGAGGATGCGTAGGCCGCATCGCGTCGCGCGATCTTGTCGGCGATGTCGTAGGTGCCCTCGAGAGCCCGCTTGAGATCGTCGGCGACCTGCTCCACGCGCGGCGGATCTCCATAGAGCGGTCGAACTGTCCAGACCTGAAGTGCGCGATCGGCAAGCGTGGTCACCTTCGCGGCGCGCACCTGAAGTCGATGCAACGAGAGAACGCCTGCCACGAGCGAGAGCAGGCCGACGCGATCAGGAGCCGCGACAGTCAGGATGCACTCATCGTCGAGATCGTCCATCGTCACGTGCACGCCGGACATTCCCGCCAGCGCGAGCTGCTCGGGTGTCAGGGCAGGTGGTTCCGGATGCGGTGCGCCTGCGAGCGCAGCATGACTGCGCTTCACCAGGTCGTTGATGAGATTGCGCCGCCAGTCGCTCCAGGCAGCAGGACCTGTCGCCATCGAGTCGGCTTCGACAAGCGCATTCATCAGGTCAAGCAGCTCGTGCGTGTCGAGTACGTCGGTCACCGTGGCTACCGTGGCCGGATCATCGAGATCGCGACGGGTCGCAGTGTCGGGCAGCACGAGGTGGTGACGCACCAGCGCGACAATGATCGCGGTGTCGTCGGCATCGAAGCCGAGCATCGGGCAGAGCTGTCCGGCAATCTCGGCGCCCACCACGCTGTGATCGCCCGGACGCCCCTTGCCGATGTCGTGCAGGAGGGCTGCCACGAGAAGCAGGTCGGGCCGTTCGACATTTCTCGTCAGGGCACTGGCCTGCACTGCTGTCTCGACCAGATGCCGGTCGACCGTGAATCGGTGAATGGCATTGCGCTGCGGCGCCGACCGAATCACCTCCCAGCCCGGAATGAGCGAGGAGATCAGGCCCACCTGGTCGAGGGCCTCCCACACGGTGATGGTCGGTGCTCCAGCACCGAGCAACGAGATGAATGCCTCACGCCCCGAGCGGGGCCACGGCACGGGAATCGGCGCCGACTCGCGGGCAAGGCGATCGACCGTGTGCTGGGCGAGAGGAACCCCGGCCTGGGCAGCGGCGGCCGCCGCACGCAGGACGAGCGTGGGGTCACGATCCGGCCGGGCCTCTGCTGCGAGCACGACCTCGCCGTCCTGCACCACTACGCCGTCAGCCAACGGCAGTCGCTCGGCGCCGCCCGAGCGCTTGACCGGTCGGAACGACAGGCGCGGCGCACGCCGCGTGAGCCGGGTGACGCGATGCCAGGTGGTGTCGGACGCGTAGGCGATCGAGCGGCCGGCCGAGTAGACCTCGCGCAGGAGGTGGTCGTCGGACTCGAGGCTCAGTGCATCAGCCACCGCTGCCTGCTCCTGCAGGAGAAGTACGTCGCCGCTCTTGCCGGAAACCTGGTGCAGGGCGTCGCGCGCATTGAGCAGGAAGTCGATGGACGCCTGCCAGGAGGAGTGCGGAATATCAGTGAGCCAGGACGCGGCAATGGCGCGAATCACGGTGGCCTCGCGCAGCCCGCCGTAGGCCTCCTTCAGATCGGGCTCGAGCACGTGCGCGAGCTCGCCGAAGCGCTCACGCCGACTGTCGACCAGCGCGCGAAGATCAGGAAGTCGCCGACTTGCCATGGCGCGCCAGTCGCTGAACACCGCCTTCTTCAGTTGCTCGGCCAGCTCCGGCGGACCAGCGATCACGCGCGCATCCATCAGGCCGAGAACGACCTTGACATCGTCGCTGGCCAGGCGCCGCGCCTCGGCGACGGTGCGCACGCTGTGGTCGAGGGAGATTCCGGAGTCCCAGATCGGGTACCAGAGATCATCGGCCACCTTGGCCGCGCGTCGAGCATCGGTGCGGTGCAGGAGCAGGAGATCAAGATCGCTTCCGGGTGCCAGCTCCGACCTTCCGTGACCGCCCACGGCAACTAGCGCGATATCGGCGCCCGCGGTCGCATCGGCCGCAGCGAACAGCTCGCGCAGCCAGTCATCGGTCAGCCGGGTGAGAGCAGTCCGTCGACCCGGGCCGAATGGCCCGGGTCGACGGATGAGCTCGCCTCGCGCGGCAAGGAAGTCAGCGGTCACTTAGATCGCTTCTGATCCTCGCTCGCCGGTACGGACGCGAACGACACTGTCGACCGGCACGACCCATACCTTGCCGTCTCCGATGCGACCGGTCTGGGCAGCGCCCACGATCGCATCGACAACCGTGTCGGCGTTCTCGTCATCGACGAGAACCTCGACGCGCACCTTCGGCACGAGATCGACGGTGTACTCCGCGCCTCGGTAGACCTCGGTGTGACCACGCTGGCGTCCGAAGCCGGAAGCCTCCGACACTGTCAGGCCGGTGATGCCCTTGCCCTCGAGTGCGCCCTTGACGTCTTCGAGCTTGAACGGCTTGATGATCGCGGTGATCAGCTTCATTTACTCCACCTCCGTCTTGGCGCGGGCCGCGTGACCAACACCTGCGAATACTCCGCCGCCTCCGGACTCACCGAGCTCGTAAGCGGATTCTGCATGCTCGGTGAGGTCAATGCCCGCAACCTCATCATCCTTGGTGATTCGGATGCC
>JBEGLG010000198.1:0-18088 GCA_041183645.1 Actinomycetota bacterium
TTGATCGACGGCGACATCTGCAATATCGACATCACCGCCTTCATCGGCGGCGTGCATGGTGACACGAATGCGACCTTCTGCGTCGGCGAGGTCGACGAGGAGTCGCGCCTCCTGGTCGAGCGCACCCGCGAGGCCACCATGCGAGCGATCAAGGCCGTAGCCCCGGGCCGGCCGCTCAACGTCATCGGTACCGTGATCGAGAGCTATGCCAAGCGGTTCGGATACGGAGTCGTCCGCGACTTCACCGGCCATGGGATCGGCACCTCCTTTCACACCGGTCTCGTCGTTCCCCACTACGACGACCCTCGACATGACACGGTGCTCGAAGTCGGCATGACCTTCACCATCGAGCCGATGCTCACCCTGGGCACCTATGACTACGAGATGTGGTCCGACAACTGGACAGTGGTGACTGCCGATCTCCGACGCACCGCCCAGTTCGAGCACACCCTCGTGGTCACCGCGACCGGCGCCGAGATCCTCACGCTGCCCGGCGAATCCTAGGAAGTTAGCGATTCAACTATCTGCGGTACGCTTGTCCCATGACCGAGTGGCTTGATGCGCAGCAGCAGCAGGACTGGCGCGCCTGGCTCGCAGCGAGCACCCTGCTCCTCGACGCCTTCTCCCGCGATCTCCAGGACGCCCACGGACTCACCATGGCCGACTACGAGATTCTCGTGCGACTCTCGGAATCCACCGACCGACGCATGCGCATGAGCGATCTCGCCGAGGCCACGCTTTCCTCCCGAAGCCGCCTCTCGCACCAGATCGACCGCATGGAGCGCGCCGGCTTCGTCGAGCGGATGCCCTGCTCCGATGACAAGCGCGGATATTTCGCGGTGCTGACCCCGACGGGCTGGGACACCTTGGTCACCGCTGCCCCCTGCCATGTCACCAGCGTCCGCGAGCGAATCGTCAACGTGCTGACTCCCGAGGAATTCAGTGCCCTCGGGCGTGCCTCGAAGAAGCTTCTCGATGCGCTGGGCGCCGAGCCCGCCTAGTCACGAAGCCGGAGATCATTCTCCGGAGCCACGGGAGTGCAGCAGCTCTTCGCCTGGATGCGCCCACGAAGTGCCCCGATTGCCAGGGCGATCATCGCGATCGCGAACACTCCGGCGATGAGGAACCTCATGCCTTCAGTGTGACATGGCCGGGATTCCCAGGAAACTCACAGAAACATCCCAGCCTGCGCCCAGCCTTTGCGCCGAACCTCTTATCAGGAACCGGCGCACACGCGCCCCGATGAAGGAGTATCCATGAAGAAGGCAACCAAGGCCGGACTCGTGCTCGCCGCAGCCGCGGGCACGGCCGTCATGATGATCGGCGGCGCCTCCGCCGCCAGCGCAGCCCCGGGCGACGGCAACGGCGCCCTGCGTCCGCTGGTCGCCGCAGGCACCATCACCGGCGCCCAGGCGAAGGCCGTCCACGACCAGCTGAGTGCTGATCACGACGCGACCAAGGCAGCCAAGCCTGCCGCACGCGCAACAGCGCTGAGCACTCTCGTCAGCGAGGGCACCTTGACCCAGAGCCAGGCCGACGCCGTGGCCGCAGCCGATCGCCAGGGCATGCGCGCACTCGTCGACGCGGGCACCATCACCAAGGCCCAGGCCGAGGCCATCAAGGCCGAGTTCCAGGAGTACGGCTCCAGCAAGACCGATGGCCGTACCGCATCGCTGGCCAAGCTCGTGAGCAACGGCACCATCACGCAGGCGCAGTCGGATGCCATTGCGGCGGCACTCCCGGCCCCGGGCAGCAAGCCGAAGGCGCCTCGCGCAGATCGGCCCGCCAAGGCACCTAAGCCGGCGCCCAGCGCAAGCTCGTCGGCCAGCGCTTCGTCCTGACACACGCGTAGGGCGGTTGTCCTGATGAGTCAGGTCAACCGCCCTACAGTTCTCTCACGCACGAAGGAGGCATCGTGAGCGCAGTGGTACTCGTCGTCGACGACGAGCCTGCCGTCAACGACCTCATCTGCGACGCACTTCGACTCTCCGGATTTCGCACACACTCCGCCCCTGACGGTCTCGCCGCCCTGCAGTTCCTGCGCACGACCTCCGTCGACCTCGTGGTGCTCGATATCAATATGCCGAGAGTCGACGGCTTCGAGACCCTGACGCGCATGCGTGAAGCAGGTGACTCGACCCCGGTGATCGTTCTCACGGCACGCCAGGAGCGCGACGACACGCGTACCGGTTTCGAGAGTGGCGCCGACGACTTCGTGCACAAGCCGTTCAGCATTGAAGAGCTCATCTGGCGCGTGAAGGCCGTGCTGCGTCGCAGTTCTGCCGAGGCACCCGACTCGGTCCTCACCCTCGGCGGCGTACGACTTGATCCCGATCGCCATCTCGTCACTGTCTCCGAGCAGGAGGTCGCGCTCTCGGGCACGGAGTTCCGCCTACTCGAGATCCTGATGGAGAACGTCGGCCGCGTGCTGAGCAAGGATCAACTGCTCAGTCGGGTCTGGGGCCTCGGCCCCGGCGTGGAGAGCAGCGTGGTCGAGACCTATATCTCGTACCTGCGCAAGAAACTGGGCGATGCCGTGAGCATCCGTACCGTGCGCGGCGTGGGCTATCAGCTCCAGGATCCCAAGTCATGACCCTGCGCGCCAAGATCACGGCGCTGACAGCGCTCCTGATCTTCATCGCCACGGCACTGCTGGGCGTGATCGCCTTCTGGACGACGCGCACGATTCAGTACGACGCCCTCGATCGCGGCCTGATCGCCGCGGCGCGCGATGCGCGAACCAAGTCGCTCCAGGACAATCCGCGCCCCCTGCCCGCTGACGTCTACCTCCCCTACGCCATCAGCCTCATCCGGCCCGGCGATACGCAGAGTCAGCTCTTGCGCCCCGCCGGCTACGGCACCGATCCACTTCCCTTCCCCGTGATCAGCAGCGAGCAGGCCACGACGCTCCTCGACACCCCCACGAGCGTCGCCTTCACTCCCGAGTACCGCATCGTCGCGGTGGTCTCCGGCCCCAATCGCGCGCTCGTGGTGGCCGGAACCCCGATCGACGAGCTCAAGCGAGGCCTGACCCGGCTCACGATCCTCCTCGGTCTCGGAGTGCTCATCGTGACCGCACTCGGCTCGCTCATCGCATGGCTCTTCGTGCGTCGGCTGTTCAAGCCCGTCGACGAGATGGTCGTTGCCGCCGACGAGATCGCCCAGGGCAATACGCACCTTCGAGTTCCGGACGCGCCGGCGGGTACCGAGCTCGGGGTGCTCTCCGATGCGCTCAACACGATGATCGAGTCGCTGACGACCTCGCTCACCGCCGTGGAGGCCTCCGAGCTTCGCCTGCGCGGCTTTGTCTCGGATGCCTCCCATGAGATCCGCACTCCGCTGACCGTGATCCGCGGCTATGTCGAACTCCTGCAGGCGCAACGTGCCGACGCCTCCGAGCTCGAGATTCGGGCCCTCGATCGCATCCAGTCCGAGAGCCTGCGCCTGGAGAATCTCGTCACCCAGCTGCTCCTGCTGGAGCGAATCGACTCGAGTGCCGGGGGCAGCGAGGAGACAGTCGATCTCACGGCACTCGTGCGCGAGTACTTCGGAGATCTCACCGATCTCGGCGACGGCAGACCCGTCACGCTCCACCTCGACGAAGCCTCGCTGACAGGCTCCGCCGATCAGTGGCGACAGCTGCTCGCCAATGTCACCCAGAACATCACGCGCTACACGCCTGAGGGATCACCGGTGCACGTCACGCTGACAAGCACCGAGAGTGATGTCGTGCTCACGATTGATGACTCAGGTCCCGGCATTCCGGTCGACAAGCGGCTGAGTGTCACCGAGAGATTCACTCGACTCGATGACTCGCGCTCCTCCACCACCGGCGGCTTCGGCTTGGGCATGAGCATCATCGCCGCGGTGGTCGAGACTCACCACGGTCAGCTCGATCTGGGCGAGAGCCCCAGCGGCGGACTCAGGATTCGCATCACTGCACCGCAGTCGAGATAGGGGACGAGCCGGCCTGTAAGCCGGATTCTGTATCGACCGAAGTCGATGGCGATCATCCATCTAGGGCTGCCGTTGCCGACAGCCTCGTGCGACCTACCTGCGAACATCGAGCGGGCCGCTCGTTCGCACAGGCCTTGCGGCCCTCTTGGTCTTGCTCCAGGCGGGGTTTACCGAGCCGCCATGGTCACCCATGGCGCTGGTGGTCTCTTACACCACCGTTTCACCCTTGCCAGGATTACTCCTGGCGGTCTGTTCTCTGTGGCACTATCCCGCGGGTTGCCCCGGGTGGGCGTTACCCACCGCCTTGCCCTGTGGAGTCCGGACTTTCCTCGACACTTGCGTGCCGCGATCACCCGGCCGACTCGTCCGCTGCGAAGGCTACGCGCTCACCTGCCCAGGGTCCACTCACGGATGCGGTCCCTCGTGAGCAGTGCGAGGATCAGGCGTGCCCGACAAGCCCCGAGCGAAGGCCGCTCGCACCAAGAACGGCTTCGAGCCCAAGCCCTGCCAGGCGTGCGGTCGACCGATGGAGTGGCGCAAGGCCTGGGCACGTGACTGGGAGTCCGTGAAGTACTGCTCCGAGAAGTGCAGGCGCTCATGACCGACGTTGTCCTGCTCCCCTACGACCGTCTCTCACTCGATCACGGCGCGATGACCGGCGCGCAGCCCTCGACCACCGAGATTCTGATCATCGAGAGCGAGCAGATGCTCCGCTCGCGCACCTGGCATGCCCAGCGGCTGTTCCTGCTGCTGTCGTCGGCCGCACATGTCGCGCAGGAGCTGCGCGACCGAGGCTTCACGGTGCACGTCGTCGCCGCCGACTCCATGAGCGCGGGCATCACCCAGTTTCGAGCGCAGCGACCCGACGCGAGGATTCGCTGCACCGAGCCGAGCTCGAAGGCCTCGGAGAGATCGCTTCTCGACTGCGGCGTCGAGCTCATTGCGGATGACACGTTCCTCACCTCGCGCGCGCAGTTCCGCGAGTGGGCGGGTGATCGCCGACCGCTCGTGATGGAGACTTTCTACCGGTGGCAGCGCACTCGCCTCGGCATCCTGATGGATGCCGGTGGCCCGGTCGGGAGCACCTGGAATCTCGACAAGGAGAATCGCCTGCCCCCGCCGAAGGGCGCGCATCCCTGGCCGACTCCGCTGCACCACGAGCCCGATGAGATCGATGCCCGCGTCTGGGCCTCGATCTGCGCACGAGACCTGCCCGTCACGGGCGCTTCACCGAAGGGCACCTGGGCCACCACGCGTGCCGGTGCGCTGCAGCAGCTCACGCACTTCCTCGATACCGGGCTCGCCGGATTCGGGCCGTATGAAGATGCCATGCCCGCCGACTCGTGGTCGGTCAATCACTCTCTGCTCAGCCCCTACCTCAATCTCGGGCTGATCACCGCTCGAGAGGTCGTCAATGCGGTCATCGCGCGATATGAGACCGGGGATATCCCTCTGGCCTCTGCCGAGGGTTTCATCCGGCAAGTCATCGGCTGGCGCGAGTATGTCAATGGCGTCTACTGGCTTTTCGACGATGACTATCGCCACGTGAATGCCCTCGACGCGACCCGACCCTTGCTGCCACTGCTAACAGACCCCTCGCGCACTCGGATGGCCTGCGCGGCCTCGGTCGTGGGCGACGTGCTCGAGCGCGGCTGGGCCCATCACATCCCGAGACTCATGATCCTGAGCAACCTCGCACTGACCTCCGGTGTTCGCCCGCAGGAGTTCCTCGACTGGATGAAGGCAATGTTCGTCGACGCCGCCGACTGGGTCATGGTGCCGAACGTCATCGGAATGGGCCTTCACGCCGACGCGGGCACCATGATGACCAAGCCGTACGCATCAGGTGGCGCCTACGTCAAGCGGATGGGCAGGTTCTGCAAGGGCTGCGCATACGACCCCGCGAAGCGCACGGGCGAGACCGCCTGCCCGCTCACGACCTTGTACTGGGACTTCCTCGATCGCCATCGCACGTCATTTCGCGGCAATCACCGCATGGCCCAGCAGTTCGCCGGCCTCGATCGACTCTCCGATCTCGACGACGTGCGCCTTCGCGCACGCGAGGTGCTCGAGGGCCTGAGCGCCGGAACGATCTAGGCGATCACGCAGCCGGATTCCCAGAGCGATTCGGGAACGACCGCATCGGACGGGCGTGCATCACCGGGCACGAAGGTGCCGCAGACTCCTTCGGGAGCCTTGAGCACCCAGTCGGAGCCCACGCGCTCGAAGATCGAGGGCTCGGATAAGCCTGACGCACCCTCACCCGAGAGCGTGGCGTGCACCACGGCCCACTCGCCGCTGCACTCAACCGACTCAACAGAGGCCAGAGTCATGTCGGAGTCGTGAAGGATCATCTCGAAGGTGCTGCGCAGGGTCTCAGAGTCACATGAGGCATCGGCCTGGCCAGACGTTCCGGAGCAGCCGCTCAGTAGCACGGCTGCGACGGCGACACCTGCGAGTGCGAGCTTCATGAAGTGAGCATGCCATGCGCCACTCGGGTAGCGTCCAGGCGTGCTCATCCTGCTGCCCCCGAGCGAGGGCAAGACCTCCCCGGCAGAGGGCCCGAAACTTGATCTCGCCACGCTGAGCTTTCCCGCACTGCGTCGCGCACGTACGTCGACTCTCGCGGCACTGATCGATCTGTGCGCCAAGGACCCGCGTGCTGCCGTGACTCTCGGCCTCGGGCCGACCCAGGCAGCCGAGGTGCTCGTCAACACGCGACTGCGTCGATCACCGTGCGCTCCGGCAATCGAGATCTACACCGGCGTGCTCTTCGATGCCCTGGATGCCACCAGCCTGGGCAAGCCCGCCCGACGACGGCTTCAGTCCTCGACGGTCATCTCCTCGGCACTGTTCGGGCTCGTGCGCCCCGACGACCTGATCCCTGCATATCGCCTGAGCGGCGATGTCTCGCTCCCCGGCATCGGAGCGCCCGGCCCGCACTGGCGCGAGCATGTGGGGAGGGCTATCGGCGAGAGCACCGGCGTGATCGTCGATCTCCGCTCCCAGATGTACGCAAGCCTCGGGCCGATTCCGGCCGAGGCCGCATCACGGGCCGTGGCGGCGCGGATCCTGCTGGAGAAGAACGGCAAGCGATCGATCGTGAGCCATCACAACAAGGCCAGCAAGGGTCGGCTCGTGCGCGCCCTCGTGCAGCGCACCGCCCAGCCGAAGACGATTGATGACCTGCTGCACGCCCTGCACGAACTGTCGTGGAAGTGCGAGCTCAGCGAAGCACGGAAGCCGGGAGAGCCGGCAATCCTCGACATCATCGTCCCGGAGATCTGAGCAGGTCTAGATATCGGGCGTATGCACGCCGCGAAGGTGCGCCGCCTCGGAGAATCCGAACATCGAGGCATTGCCATCGGGGAACCAGGCCAGCGTGGTCAGCGAGCAGGGCGAGAGCTCCATCTTGAATAGCAGCGTGAGATCGGTCGCCAGCGCCTGCCGGACCATCACCTTGATCGGGGTCACGTGCGCGACGACGATCACGCGCTTGCCCGCATGGCGTTCCAGGACGCCGAGGCGTGCGCGCTCGACGCGAGCGTCGACTGCGGCGAAGGACTCGCCACCGGGCGGTGCGACGTCAGTCGATGCGAGCCAGGCATCGAGCTGCTCGGGCCAGCGCTCACGAACCTCCGAGAAGGTATAGCCATCCCACTCGCCGAAACCGCACTCGGCGAAGCCCTCATCGATCTCGACCGGGACACCGATGGCCTGCGAGACATAGTCGGCGGTCTGCCTGGTGCGCAACAGCGGCGAGGCCACGATGACATCAGCTCCGCCGCGCTCGGCGATCTCGCGAGCGAGAGCCTGCGCCTGCGCATTGCCCAGACCGTTGAGCGGCTTGTCGACTCCGCCGATGCCGCTGAACCGCTTCTCGACGCTGAAGTCGGTCGCGCCATGTCGTGCGAGGAGCAAGGTCGTGGGCGCACCGAGATCACTCCAGCCCACCATGCGATTGGCGGCCGTGGGCTTGCCCGGACTTCCGAGTGCCTGCTGCTCTTCCGCGTCGCCGACGACGTCGGCGGCCTCGCGCACCAACTCCTCGACGAGCAGCGCCCCGCGCTCGCGCACGATCAGCGGCGCCCCGCCGGCCAGTGCCTGATCAAGAGCCTCATTGACCATGCGATCAGCCGCCGCGTTCTCGGCCCGCGGTACCCAGGTGTACGTGACCTGGCCAGCCGCGAAAATCGCACGCGCCTGCTTCGCGAGCTCGCGCATATCGGGGTGCTTGACCTGCCAGCGTCCGCTCATCTGCTCGACGACGAGCTTGGAGTCAAGACGAACATCCACTCGCGCATCGGGGTCGATCTCACGAGCCTTCATCAGACCTGCGATCGCGCCGCGATACTCGGCCACGTTGTTGGTCGCGCTGCCGATGTA
The DNA here is from genome assembly GCA_041183645.1 of Actinomycetota bacterium. Classification (GTDB taxonomy): domain Bacteria; phylum Actinomycetota; class Actinomycetes; order S36-B12; family S36-B12; genus CAIKZY01. The sequence continues at coordinate 8,344 of JBEGLG010000198.1, forward strand.
CTCGCCGATCTCGAACAGCAGCTCACCTGTCGTGGCATCGCGCACGACAGTGCCGTAGGCCGCAGGTCCGGGATTGCCGCGCGAGCCTCCGTCGGCCTCGACGATGAGCGAACGTGTCACGACTACAGGCCGGACTCGGCGGTGCGCACGAGAATGCGGCGGCACTCCTCGCAGCGCACGACCGCGGAGACATTCGCATTGCGCAGGGCCTCGATCTCATTCGGCGGCAGCTCGAGCCGGCAGCCCTCGCAACGACCGCGGTAGAGCCGAGCGGCACCGACGCCCGAGTGATCGGCGCGGATCTTCTCGTACAGGGCGAGCAAGTCGGCGGGGATGCCCTCGGCAATGCGCGCGCGATCACCGGTGACCATCGACTTCTCGGCCTCGATCTCCTCGTGCAGCACGCGCACGCTCTCGGCGAGGGTCTCGCGCTCGGCAGCGAGCTCGGACTTCTGGGCGGCCAGCTGCGCGACGGCAGCCTGGGCGCCCTCGACGCGATCCATGATCTCGAGCTCGACGTCTTCGAGCTCGCTCTGGCGACGAGCCAGCGACTCGATCTCGTGCTGCAGGTTCTGCAGCTGCTTCGAATCGGTGATCGTGCCGCCGTTGAGCAGCTCCTGATCATGCAGTGACCGGGCGCGCACCTGCTCGACATCAGCCTCGGCTCGCTCCTGATCGCGCAGGAGATCCTCGGCGATCACCTCGGCAGCCACGAGCTCATCGCGCGTGCGCGCGAATCGCGCATCGAGATCAGTGAGGGCCACTGCTTCCGGCAGCGTGGCGGCGCGATGCGCGAGCTGCGAGAGCCTGGTGTCTTTCTCCTGCAGATCGAGGAGGCGCCACTGGTCTTGCGGTTCGGCGTTCACGAGGTGCTCCCTAGGTGCGCGGCCCACGGATCCGTGGGCGTGGTCGAGACGACCGTTCGTACCGTACCGTCGATCACTGAGGCGGCCTGCCGCAGCCAGGGCCACTCACTGGCCCAGTGCGCGACATCGACCAGGGCGCAACCGCCCTCGACCAGGTGATCCTGAGCCCGATGATGACGAAGATCCGAGGTCACGTAGACATCGGCCGCCGAGGCGGCCGCACCGAGGAACGAGTCGCCGGCCCCACCGCAGACTGCCACCGTGCGCACCTGCGCGCCCAGATCGCCTGCGATGCGCACGCCGTGCGCGGTGGCCGGAAGTGACCTGGCCACGAGCGCCCCGAAGGACTCGAGACTCATCGACTCGGGCAGGGTGCCGACACGACCCGTGCCGAGTGCGGCATCACGGGAATCGGGAACGAGCGGGCGGAGGTCACCTAGCCCGAACGCCTGGGCCAGGGCATCGCTGACTCCCGGGCAGGCGTGATCGGCATTGGTGTGGGCACTGAAGAGCGCGATGCCGTTCTCGAGGCAGCGAGTGATCACCTCGCCCTTGGCAGTCGTCGCCGCGACGCCGTGCACCCCGTGCAGGAACAGCGGGTGATGGGTGATGATCAGCTGCGCGCCGGAGGCGATGGCCTCATCGACGATCTCCGGAAGCGGATCAATGGCCAGCAGGGCGGTATCGACCTCGGCCTCGAGGCGGCCACAGGCCAGCCCCACCGCATCCCAGTCCTCGGCCAGCCATTGCGGATAGGCCTGATCGAGGAGGGTGACGATCTCTCTGACGGTGGCCATGACCGAAGGCTACCGAGAGCCCGGTCGGGCGGAGCATGATCGGTGGGTGATGAGGGACTCGAACCCCCGACATCTGCCTTGTAAGGGCAGCGCTCTAACCAACTGAGCTAATCACCCGGGAGGCATGAGGCTACCGCCTCTGCTGCAGCGACCGGAAACCGCTCAGGCCGAGAGCTAGAGCCCGGCGAGCACGTGCTTGTAGTCATCGGCGCTGCGCGCCTGACCAGGAGCGTTGATGACGCTCCACCGCACGATGCCGTCCTTGTCGATGACGAAAGTGCCACGCGTGGCGAAGCCCTTCTCCGGCAGGAACACCCCGTAGGCCTGCGACACCTCGCCATGCGGCCAGAAATCGCTGAGCAGCGAGTGCTCGAGCCCCTCCTGCTTCGCGTAGACCTTGAGCGTGTGCGGGGTATCGCACGAGACGCTCAGGATGACTGCATCGTCGGCCTCGAAGTCTGCGCGACTGTCGCGCAGCTCGCAGAGCTCGCCGGTGCAGATACTCGTGAAGGCAAAGGGATAGAACATGAGCACGACGTTCTTGCTGCCGCGGAAGTCCGCGAGAGAGATCGACTCGCCGAATTGATTGGTCAGGGTGAACGGCGGGGCGACCTGCCCCACCTCTACTGCCACGACTTCCTAGCGCTTCGCGCGCGGCGCGACGAGCCGGGTGCCCTGCCAGTTGGCTCCGGCGCTGACGGTGCTCGTCTGCTGCAATCCCGCGGTCGGTGCGGCATCGGAGATGTCCTCGGCCTCGACATGGCCATCGCGACCGGGCTTCGGAGTCAGCAGCCAGACCACGCCGTGGTCGGTGAGCAGCCCGAGCGAATCCACGAGTGCGTCGACCAGATCACCGTCGTCGTCGCGCCACCACATCAGCACGACATCGACGACCTCGTCGTAGTCCTCGTCGACGAGCTCGCCGCCGATCACGGCCTCGATACCTGTGCGCAGGGCCTCGTCGACATCGTCGTCGTAGCCGATCTCCTGGACGGTCTGGCCCGCGTCGAGCCCTAGCCGACTGGCACGCGCGCGTGCCTCGTCGAGATCGCCTGCGGCGGTCACGAGATCTCCTCACCGTCATGAGCCGGGCTCACCACCCGTGCCCGCAGGCCACTCGGCCCGCTGTGGTCGTTAGTCCACACCGCTCGAGGGCCCAGCGCAAGCGACCAGGCCGAACTGGGGAGGAATTCACCGAACGTGCCCCTTCATGCGGCGCGTGTCCCGACATGGAAGGATTGGGGGTGCATTGGTAACCCCGAGCACTACCCCTATCCATTTCCCCGGCCACTCGGAGACCCCGAAGTGCCGGCCTTCGAAAGGGAACACGTGGCCCCCCGACGCGATCGCGACCCGCTCCTCGCGGGTGGACTCCCCACTCAGTACGTCGACGTCGACCCCGACGAGACCTCCGAATGGGTCGAGTCCTTCGACCAACTGGTCAATGAGGGCGGCAACTACCGCGCTCGTTACGTCATGCTCTCGCTGCTGCGCCGTGCGGCCGAGCGCAATGTCGGACTCCCCAGCCTGCGCAGCACCGATTACATCAACACGATCCCGCCCGAGCGCGAGCCCTGGTTCCCCGGCGATGAGGCGATCGAGTCACGCATCCGCCAGATCATCCGCTGGAACGCCGCGATCATGGTCCATCGCGCGCAGCGCCCCGGCATCTCGGTCGGCGGTCATATCTCCAGCTACGCATCGTCGGCCTCGCTGTACGAAGTGGGCTTCAATCACTTCTTCCGCGGCCCCGATCACCCCAGCGGCGGCGATCAGGTCTTCTTCCAGGGCCACGCCTCCCCCGGCATCTACTCGCGCGCCTTCCTCGAGGGCCGCCTGACCGAGCATCAGCTCGACGGCTTCCGCCAGGAGGTCTCGCATCCGGGTGGCGGACTGCCGTCGTACCCGCATCCGCGCCTGCTGCCGTGGTTCTGGCAGTTCCCGACCGTGTCGATGGGCATCGGCCCGCTCAATGCCATCTACCAGGCACGCTTCAACAAGTACATCACCCACCGTGGCATCAAGGATGCCTCGCAGCAGAAGGTCTGGGCCTTCCTCGGCGACGGCGAGACCGACGAGGTCGATGCCGTGGGCGCGATCGGCCTGGCCGCTCGCGAGGAGCTCGACAACCTGGTCTTCGTCGTCAACTGCAACCTGCAGCGGCTCGACGGCCCGGTGCGCGGCAACGGCAAGATCATCCAGGAGCTCGAGAGCCTGTTCCGCGGTGCCGGCTGGAATGTCATCAAGGTCATCTGGGGTCGTCGCTGGGATGAACTCCTTGCCGCCGATCGCGATGGTGCGCTCGTCAATCTCATGAACTCCACTCCCGACGGCGACTTCCAGACCTACAAGTCCGAGAGCGGCGCTTTCGTGCGCGAGCACTTCTTCGGACGCGATCCGCGCACGGCCAAGCTGGTCGAGGGCTGGAGCGACGACGAGATCTGGTCGCTGCGTCGCGGCGGTCATGACTACCGCAAGCTCTACGCCGCATACGAGGCCGCGAATGCGACCAAGGGCCAGCCGACCGTGATCCTCGCCCACACGATCAAGGGCTGGACTCTCGGATCGCACTTCGAGGGTCGCAACTCCACGCACCAGATGAAGAAGCTCTCCCTCGACGATCTCAAGGACTTCCGCGATCTCATGGAGATCCCGATTCCTGACTCGCAGCTCGACCCCTACCTGCCGCCGTACTTCCATCCCGGCCCCGACAGCGATGTCATGCACTACGTCAACGAGACCCGAGGCAAGCTGGGTGGCTCGGTGCCCACGCGTCGCAACGTGGCGAAGCCGCTCACGCTGCCGGGCGACGAGACCTACGAGGTCGTGCGTCGCGGCTCGGGCAAGCAGTCGGTGGCCACGACCATGGCCTTCGTCCGACTTCTCAAGGACTTGATGAAGGACGACCACATCGGACATCGGTTCGTGCCGATCATTCCCGACGAGGCGCGCACCTTCGGCATGGATGCCATGTTCCCGACCGCGAAGATCTACTCACCGCACGGGCAGCAGTACATCTCGGTCGATCGCGAGCTGATGCTGTCGTACAAGGAGTCCGAGACCGGTCAGATCCTGCACGAGGGCATCAATGAAGCCGGCTCCGTGGCGTCGTTCACTGCCGCGGGCACGTCATACTCCACGCACGGCGAGGCTGTCATCCCGATCTACATCTTCTACTCGATGTTCGGCTTCCAGCGCACGGGTGATGCCTTCTGGGCCGCGATGGACCAGATGGCTCGTGGCTTCGTGCTCGGCGCCACCGCGGGTCGCACGACACTCAATGGCGAGGGCCTGCAGCACGAAGACGGCCACTCCCTGCTGCTCGCAGCGACGAATCCCGCCGTGGTCGCCTACGACCCGGCATTCGGCTACGAGCTCGGGCACATCGTCAAGGACGGCCTGCGCCGGATGTATGGCGAGAACTCCGAAGACGTGTACTACTACCTCACTGTCTACAACGAGCCTTACCCGCAGCCGGCCGAGCCCGAGAACGTCGATGTCGACGGCATCCTGCGCGGCATGCACCTGGTGAGCGAGTCGCAGGGCGATGGTCCGCACGTGCAGCTGCTCGCCAGCGGCGTCGGAGTCAACTGGGCACTGAAGGCACAGGACCTCCTGCGCGAGCAGTGGGGAGTCTTCGCCGATGTCTGGTCGGTCACCTCGTGGAACGAGCTGCGTCGCGACGGCCTCGCCGCCGATCGCTTCAACCTGCTCAATCCCGATGCCGAGCAGCGGGTGCCGTACGTGACCGAGCGACTCCAGGGTCGTCAGGGTCCCGTGATCGCGGTCTCCGACTGGATGCGCGCCGTACAGGATCAGATCCGCGAGTGGGTGCCGCAGGAGTTCGTGTCACTGGGCACCGACGGCTGGGGCATGTCCGATACCCGCGGCGCACTGCGTCGTCATTTCCTCGTCGATGGCGAGTCGATCACCGTGCAGGCACTTACCCAGCTCGCGAAGCAGGGTCAGTTCGACCGCTCGCGTCTTCGCGAGGCGGTTGATCGGTACTCGCTGCACGACCCGTCCGCGGCCGATGCAGGCAATACCGAGGGCTCGGGCTGATCATGAGCCAGGACCCCAAGCGTTTCCTCGGCTATCTCGAGGCAGAGCGCAATGCGGTGATGCTCTACCGCGCCCTGGCCGAGACCACCGACGGCGATCGTCGCGAGGCGCTCCTCGAGCTCGCTGAGATCGAGGAGCATCACGCCGCGCACTGGATCGAGAAGCTCGAGGAGTACGGCATTCCCGTGCCGCCCGCGCCTGTCGATCTCGATCCGAACGATGCCGGCCTGCTCGCGCGTGCGCGCGCGGCCGGGCTCGATGGCGTGCTGCAGACCCTCGAGGAGGTCGAGGGTGCGGCATCGGGCATGTACGACGATGAGCCTGAAGCCCCGCTGGGAATGAGTGATGACGAGCGCGCGCATGCCGAGGCGCTGCGCCTCATGCGCGAGAATCCCACCATGCTCGTCACGCAAGGGCGCGCACCGCACCGCGTGCTCCGCCCGGGCGACGGCGAGAAGTGGCACCGCACCGATCGCTCCGGCTCGATTCGTGCCGCGGTCTTCGGCATTAGCGATGGTCTCGTGTCGAATACCGCGCTGGTCATGGGCTTCGCGGGTGCCGACACGGCCAACAGCACAGTGCTCTTCGCCGGTCTCGCCGGCCTGTTCGCCGGCGCCTTCTCGATGGCTGCCGGCGAGTACGTGAGTGTCGCGAGCCAGCGCGATCTCTTCCGTCGCGAGATCGAGATGGAGGCATCCGAGCTGCGCGACAAGCCCGAGGAGGAGCAGAAGGAGCTCGAGCTCATCTATCGAGCGAAGGGCATCTCGCGCGAGGTTGCCGCGCAGACCGCGGCGCAGATCATGTCTGATCCGAAGATGGCACTCGAGACCCTCGCTCGCGAGGAACTCGGCCTCGATCCGAGTGAGCTCGGCTCGCCCGTGAAGGTCGCGGTCTCCAGCTTCATCTCCTTCGCGGTGGGCGCGTCATTCGTCGTTCTCCCCTACTTCTTCCTCACCGGCACTGCGGCACTCATCGCCGCTATCTGCCTGTCGCTGCTCGCCATGATCATCGTCGGCGCGACAGTCGGGAAGCTCTCGGGCCGCAACGTGTTCTTCTCGGTCGGGCGACAGTTGATGTGGGGTGTCGGCGCTGCCGCAGTCACGTTCGGCATCGGCAGAATCGTCAGTGCCGTCACCGGTGCCTCCATCGGCTGATCGTGACCGCAACCGGTGATCGTCGACTCTCGCTCGCTGCGGGAGCCCTGACCACGGCAGCGACACTGCGCATGGAGGAATCCCTGCCCTGGTATCGCGAACTCGGCGCGCAGGAGCGCACCTGGGTGGCCTCGGTCGCGCAGGCTGGTATCAACGCCTTCATCGAGTGGCATAGCGCTCAGGGATCCAATCGGGCGCTCACGGCCGATGTCTTCGGTGCCGCACCGCGCGAACTGGCACGCGTCATCTCACTCGAGCAGACCGTCGATCTCGTGCGCACAACCATCGACGTCGTCGAGGCCGGCATCGATGACCTCGCCGATGAGCAGGATCGCCCGCGGCTACGCGAATCGATCCTGCGATACTCGCGCGAGATCGCGTTCTCCGCCGCCGAGGTGTACGCGCGTGCCGCCGAGGCACGCGGCGCCTGGGATGCCCGACTCGAGTCACTGGTCGTCGACGCCCTGCTCCGCGATGAGCTCGACGAGTCGGTGCTCGGCCGCGTCAATGCGCTCGGCTGGACCAACCGCACCTCGCTGATGGTGCTTGCGGGTGCGGCGCCCATCGGGCACCCGGAGGCATCGCTCGACGTGCTGCGACGTGCGGCACTGCATCACGATGTCGAGCTACTCACGGGCATCCACGGCACCACACTGCTCGCTATTGCCGGCGGAGTTGCCGATGCCGATCGCACCGCTCGCCTGCTGTCGCCGCACTTTGGTCCGGGGCCTGTGGTGCACAGCGGTGTCATCACGGGATTTCTCTCGCTGCCCGAGCAGGCACGCGAGACCCTCAACGGCCTCCGCGCCGCACCGGGCTGGCCCGCAGCTCCGCGCATCGTGGCGGCCGACGAGCTCCTGCCCGAGCGGGCACTCCTGGGCGACTCGAGTGCCGTCGATCGATTGATCTCGACCGCCTACCTCCCACTCGTCGGCGATCAGGCCCTGCTGTCCACCGCGGCGGCCTACCTCGAGCAGTCGCCCTCCCTGGAGTCCACGGCCCGGATCCTGGTCGTCCACCCCAATACGGTGCGCTATCGCCTGCGCCGGATCGCCGAGATCACCGGATACTCCCCCCTGGAGGCACGCGGAGCCTTCGCGCTGCGGCTGGCACTGACCCTCGGGCGGCTGACCACCTTGTAGGATTCCTACAAATGTAAGCGCTCGACATTGGCTCGATCGGCAGCGCGAACCCCGCTGAGTTCACGGAAGGCTATGAACGTGCTCGTAGTCGTAGCGCCCGGACAGGGCTCCCAGACCCCAGGTTTCCTCGCCCCATGGCTCGACGTCCCGGGGGTGAAGGACCGCCTCGAGTGGCTCAGCGCCGTCGCCGGCATCGACCTCGTGGCCCACGGCACGACCTCCGATGCCGACACCATCCGCGATACCGCCATCGCGCAGCCGTTGATCGTCGGCGCCGGCCTGGTCACCATGCTCAGCCTGTTCCCGCATCCCTCCGCTGCGTTCTCGCAGATCGGTGCCGGTGCAGGTCACTCCGTCGGCGAGATCACTGCATCCGTGGGTGCCGGCGTGCTCTCCGCCGAGCAGGCCATGGTCTTCGTGCGCGAGCGCGGCAAGGGCATGGCAGCTGCCGCGGCCGTCACCGCAACCGGCATGAGCGCGGTGCTCGGCGGCGACGCCGATGCTGTCGTCGCGCAGGCCGAGAAGTACGGGCTCACCCCGGCCAACATGAACGGTGCCGGCCAGATCGTCGTCGCGGGCACGATGGAGCAGCTCGCCGCTTTCGCCGCCGATGCGCCCGAGGGTTCGCGCGTACGTCCGCTCGAGGTCGCCGGCGCCTTCCACACTCACCACATGGCTCCGGCTGTCGCCACCCTCGGCGGCTATGCACGCTCGATCTCCACGCATGATCCGCGCGTGAAGCTCATCAGCAACGCCGACGGCCAGATCGTCCACGACGGTCGCGAGGTCCTCAAACGCCTGGTGACCCAGGTGAGCAACCCGGTGCGCTGGGATCTCTGCATGCAGACCATGTCCGATCTCGGCGTGACCGCGGTCATCGAGATCCCGCCGGCCGGCGCACTCACCGGCCTGATCAAGCGCGCACTCCCCGGCGTCGAGACCCTCGCACTCAAGAGCCCTGACGATCTCGACGCCGCCTGGGCGATGATCGAGACTCACGGCCGCAAGTCGAGCCTGGATTCCAGCCCAACCTGGCGCCTGCTCATCGCACCCGCCAAGGGCACGTTCCGACTGCTCTCGCAGGCCCAGCCCGGCGATGCACTCGTCGCGGGCGAGTCGGTCGGCTCCGTCGACACCCTGCGCGAGAGTCACGAGGTCCTCGCACCGCATGGCGGCACCGTGGTCGAGTGGCTCGTGCACGATGGCGATCTCGTCTCGCCCGGCCAGCCGATCGTGCGTCTGCATCCTGAGGCTCAGGAGGCCATGGCGTGACCGCCACCATTACTCCGGCCACGGGTGCCGCCTATTCGCGCATCATGTCGGTAGGCGGCTACCGCCCGAGCCGCATCGTCACGAACGACGAGGTGTGCCAGCGCATCGATTCCTCCGATGAGTGGATCCGCGAGCGCTCGGGCATCATCGAGCGCCGCTACGCCGCTGATAACGAAACAGTGGTCGACATGGCCACCGCTGCTGCTACGAAGGCCATCGAGCGCGCCGGTATCGAACCCGCGCAGGTCGGCTTGGTGCTCGTCGCCTCCCTGACCCATCCCTACCCGACCCCCTCGGCAGCAGCCGAGGTTGCCTTCCGCGTGGGCGCCATCGGCGCAGCAGCCACCGATATCTCCTCGGCCTGCGCAGGCTTCTGCTACGGCATTGCCCTGGCCGACTCGGTCGTGCGCGGCGGTGCGGCGAAGTACGTCGTGGTCATTGGTGTCGAGAAG